>DAVZIV010000021.1:0-11584 GCA_052273125.1 Candidatus Merdousia sp.
TTGTACTATCCTGCCGCCGCCTAACACAAAATCCAGCTCGAGCCTCGCGCGTTTTTTAAGCTCACAATGCTGGTTCTTGGCTGAGGTATTTTTTTTACGTCAACCTGTTCAGAAGAGTAGCGTATTCTGAATGTGAAAGCATTGTGATTTTTACTGACAAAGCAGGGGATATTTTTCGGTAGAAAAATCCCTGCGCCACAAGAAGGAAGCGCACCTGCGCTTGCGCCACAGGATAAAAAATTGACAAAGTGGGGAGAGGGTGAGAGTGTTAAGGGGTATGAAATTTGACGTTGAGAAAATCAGGAATGAATTTCCGATATTGAGGGAGAAGATGCACGGGGGGAAGCCTTTGGTGTACTTCGACAATGCCGCTACGGCACAGAAGCCCGAGTCCATAGTGGCGGCGACTTCGGAATTCTACCTCAAGAACAACGCAAATATACATAGGGGCGCGTACGAATTGAGCGACCGCTCAACGTCAATGTACGAAGCCGCGCGCGAAAAGGTCAAACGGTTTCTGCACGCAGGCGCAGAGTACGAGGCTGTGTTTACGTCGGGGGTCACGGAGTCGCTGAACATAGTGGCGCAGTGCTGGGGCGCGGACAATCTAAAAGCGGGCGACGAAATCCTGCTTACCGAAATGGAGCACCATGCCAACATTGTGCCGTGGCAGTTTGTCGCCCAGCGCACGGGGGCGAAAGTGCGCGTTGCGAAAATCACGCCGCGCGGCGAGCTTGATATGGACGATTTTTCGGCGAAGCTTTCCCCGCGCACAAAGATTGTTTCGGTTGCGCATGCCTCCAACGTATTGGGCTCTGTGAACGACATCAACGCAATAGCCGCCGCGGCGCGCCGCGTAGGCGCACTGCTGAGTGTCGATGCCGCGCAGTCTTCGCCGCATTTGCTGGACAATCTCGAGTGTGCCGACATAGATTTTCTATCGCTTTCGGCGCACAAATGTTTCGGCCCGACTGGCGCTGGGGCGCTGGTTGCCCGACGAAAGATTTTGGACTCCACAAGGCCGTGGAAGTTCGGCGGCGACATGATTGAAAATGTGGCGTGGAGCGGCACTACTTTCCGCCCGAGTCCCGAGCGTTTCGAGGCGGGCACGCCAAACATCTGCGGAAACGTCGTCTTCGGCGCGGCGTGCCAGTATCTTTCAAACATCGACAAATTTGCCGCCGCCGAGCACGAAGATGAGCTTTTGAATATGCTCACCGCGGGGCTTTCGGAGTTCGACGGGCTGCATATTTTCGGAACTGCCGAACACAAGGTTTCGGTTGTTTCATTTGCGGTTGACGGCGTTCACCACAACGACATTGCCGCAATGCTCAACAATTACGGCATAGCCGTGCGCGCAGGGCATCATTGCGCCGAGCCGCTTATGAATACGCTCGGCGTTGCGGGTACTTGCAGGGTATCTCTTGCATTCTACAATACCGCCGAAGAAATTGAGTATTTTTTGAAATCGCTGCGCCACATTTTGGGCATTTTGCGGTAGGGTCAATCAAGTTGCATTTCGCCCGCGCGGCTTGTCCCGGGCTACACCGCTGTCAAAACGCGGAAACACGCGCCCATATTTGCGGGGCTTACCAGCTGGCAAAGCTCGCGCTTGCGCGGGTCTGAGGGGGCGGTGGTCGAAATTATTTCGTCGAGGAGCTTCGGGGCGAGTTTTACAATAAACTGCTCCTGCGTGTATGTTTTTGCCGCGCGCGAACAGCGCTTTGCGATGCTTTCAAAGATGTCGCAACAGGGCGAATATGTGATGTCCGATAGCCCGACGTTTTCAAACAGGTCTTTGCCGTCGCGGTGTTTTGAGTATGTGCGCGCCGTGCCGTCGGGCAGGCGCGAAAGCTCTTCGGCGGTTCTGAAATAGTCGGCAAAGACAAGCGCGCCGCGCCACGGCTGAAGGCAGATGTCTTCGAACATTCTTGCGGCGTCGAAAGAGATGTCCAGATTGAAGCCCTCAACGCGGGCGCGCGGGAAATGGAAGTCGAGAATGTCGAGTTCGTCGTCGCGCGCGGCGATTAGTATTTCGCGCCTGTTTTCGTACGAGCCGAAAAATTCCACGGCTCGCTTGCGCCAAGCGCCGTCGCGAAAGGTGAAACGCTCGAACGGTCGGGCGTCGAGAAGTTCGTTCGAGATCGGCGATGCGTTGTTCCCGAGCCTTATTTCGCGTCCGAGGCGTATAGTCTGCGCGCCTTGCACCATTTGGTATTGCGGTTCCGCGCCGATTTCCACAATGCGGAAATTTTCGGGATTTTCGCCCTCGCGCTCAAGGATTGCCGCGCACGCCTCTTCCACCGCCTGCCCGAACACGCCGCATTTAAGCGAGGCGGAAGTATAGAAATCGCCGCCGTCGCCAACGCGTTCGCGCGGCTGCCTATAGTAGCCGAATTGTTCGTCGTAGAGGGCAATGTTTATGAAATCCGCCCACGAAATCACGCCGCCGTTTGACGCGGCAAAATCGACTATTTTTTCCTCGAGTTGTCTCATTGTTCAAACTTTCCGCATTCAACCCGCACGGGCGACCACTGCCGAGCGCCGTCGGCTGGCGGCTCTTCGGTGGATGTCGCCAAAATTTGCGCCGTCGGGCTTGCGCACGACCAGAACCGCCGCCGCCTCGAGGCGTCGAGCTCGCCGAGAACGTCGTCGAAAAGCATAACGGGCTCTTCGCCGAGGTACTTTTTCGCCAGCTCGAATTGCGCCAGACGCAACGCTATCACAGCCGATTTCTGCTGCCCTTCGGAGGCGTACGTTTTGGCGTCGGCGGCGTCCACGAATATTTTGAAGTCGTCGCGGTGGATTCCCTTTTGGGTTGTGCGGCGCAGCAAATCCGACTGCCGCTGGCGGCGCAGCATTTCAAGAAAGGCGTCGGACGTTTCGGCGTCGCAGCTGCACTTGAGGCTTATTTCCGCCCTGTCGGGGGATTCGCCCGCCAATATCGCGTATTTTTGCGTCGCCGCCGCGCCGAGCTCGGCAAATAGGTCTTTGCGTTTTTTTATTATAGTTTCGGCGGACTGCGCCATTGCGGTTTCAAAGGCGTCGTAGAGATGCCCGTCGGCGGATTCGGCGCGCAGAAGCGCATTTCGCTGCGCGAGGGCGCTGTGGTAGTTGCGCAACTGCGCCAGATACGCGGAATCGACGGACGAGGCGAACATATCCATATCGCGCCGCCGCACTTCGGGAGAGGCGCGCAGCAGGCGTATGTCTTCGTTCGTGATTGTAAGCACGGGAAATTTGCCTATGAAGTCGGCGAGTTTTGCGGTCTTTTCGCCGTCTACAACAACGCATTTTCCATCGCCCACGGCTATTTCTATCTGCGAAGTTCCCGCGAAATTGTCGAGTGCGGCTTCCGCCAGAATGCGCGCGGTTTTCGCCCCCCTGCGCACGAGAGCCTCCGGCGGTGCCGCGCGGAAGGAACGGGCGGCGTTGAGCATTCCCACTGCCTCGAGCAGATTCGTCTTGCCCTGCGCGTTTGCGCCGTGAATCCACACGCTGGGGGCGTCCAAACGCACTTCGGCAAATTCGACATTCCTAAAATCGAGCAATCTTATAAAATTTAACTTCACAAAAAAATCGAATGCGTATAGCGTCTGATTAAATTCAATCAATGTAAAGATTTTTATGGAAAAAGGTACCGACTATTTGCAGAACGCGCTCGAGCACAGGGACGACGAAACCGATATTTCGTTGCGCCCGTCTGGGTTCGATTCCTTCACGGGACAGAAGAAGACCGTGGAGCGGCTCAAAATAATGGTCGGTGCGGCGAAGCGGCGCGGCGACACTCTCGACCACATTCTTCTGCACGGGCCGCCCGGATTGGGCAAGACAACGCTCGCGTTCATTCTGGCAAACGAGATGGGCGCGAATGTCCGCGTGACTTCGGGGCCGGTTATCGAAAAGGCGTCCGACTTGGCGGGGCTGCTGACGAATTTGCAGGAGGGCGACATTCTCTTCATCGACGAAATCCACAGAATTTCGCGCACAGTCGAGGAGTTTCTGTACTCGGCAATGGAGGACTTCCGCATAGACGTGATGATTGACCAAGGCCCGAACGCCAGAAGCGTGCGCCTCAACGTTCCAAAATTCACGCTTGTTGGGGCTACGACGCGCACGGGTCTGCTTTCCGCGCCGCTGCGCAGCCGCTTCACGCTGCAGACGCGGCTGGACTATTACGACAGACCCGAACTCATAAACATTGTAATGCGCTCGTGTTCCCTCTTGGGCGTCGAAACGGACAAATTCGGCGCCGACGAAATTGCGCGCAGGGCGCGCGGCACGCCGCGCATAGTCAACCAGCTTATAAAATTCGTGCGCGACTACGCCCTCGAACGCGCAGACGGCGTAATTACCCGCGACATTGCCGTCAATGCGCTCGAGCTTCTGGAAATCGACGAAAACGGCTTGGACGAAATGGACAAGCGTATCCTCAACGTGATGGCGCGCAACTACAAGGGCGGGCCCGTGGGTCTTGGCACTGTTGCTGTAGCCGTCAACGAGGAGGCGGAGACCCTCGAGGAAGTCCACGAGCCGTACCTCATTCAGGAGGGCTATATTCGCCGCACGCCGCAGGGGCGCGTGCTGACCGAAAAGGCTTGGCAGGTTTTGGAGCTTGATTCCTTCGGCTCTCAGCAGTCGCTCTTCTGATATGAGAGAGGTTGATTGCATAATCGTAGGTCAGGGAATTGCAGGCTCGAATCTGGCATACGAGCTTTTGCTTCGCGGCAAAAAAATAGCGGTTTTCGACGATTCTTGGCACGCCGCGGCGTGCCTTGTCGCGGCTGGGGTAATCAATCCCATTACGGGGCAGAGGCTTGTGAAGAGCTGGCGCAGCGAGACTGCGCACCCTTACGCAAAAAAATTCTACCGCGAACTCGAGGGTGTCTTCGGCGCAAAATTTTTCCACGACAGGAAAATTTTACAGCTATGCAAATCGCCCGAAGAACACGCGCTTTGGAACAAGCGCAAATCCGAGCCCGCATACGCGGAATTTATAGGCGGGGGCTCGTGCGAGGGCGCGTTCGAAAACCTCAACGACAAATTCGGATTCCATTTTATAGAGCGCTCGGCGTGGGTCGAGCCGCCTTCGATAATGTCGGCGTACAGGGCTTTCTTTGAAAGGCGCGGCGTTTTAGTGCGCGGGAAGTTCGACTACTCGGCGCTGAAAATTTCGCCCGAATGTGTGTACTACGGCGATTTCATGGCGGACAAAATAATCTTTTGCGACGGCTGGGCGGCGGTGAAAAATCCGTACTTTTCGTGGCTGCCGTACCGTTGCGCCAAGGGCGAAATTTTGCGACTGAAAGCCGACGTGCAGGTTCCAGAACACATCATACACAGGGGCAACTGGCTTATGGAGTGCGGCGGGGAGTTTCGCGTCGGTTCAACTTGGGACAGGGAGCATCTCGACACAGTCGCAACGGCGGCGGCGCGCGCCGAACTCTTCAATGCCGCAAAAAGCATAATCACGAAAAATGCGGAATTTGAGGTTGTAGACCACAGCGCGGGAATCCGCCCCTGCACGGCGACGACGCGCCCGCATTTGGGCGTCCACCCGAAGTTCCCGCGCGTGTTTTCGTTCAACGGATTCGGCTCTAAGGGATATGCGTTAAGCCCGTTTTTCGCCCGCGAATTCTGCGCATATTTGTTCGACGGCGCGGCGCTCGACTCCGATGCTGATTTGGCGCGGCACGTCAGAAAATTTTACAGATAACGCTTTACACTGCGGCGCATTCGGATAGAGTCTGTACCGTTATGAGATCGATTTTACCGCTTGTTTTATCAGTATTTATTTCTTGCGCTTGCGCGTTTGCGCAGGCGAAAAAGCTTGAGACGTCCGCGGCGCAGTTCATAGCCGAGCGTCTTTGCCCGCTTCCGCAAAAGGTTGAATTTTTCGACGCGTACTACACAATGTCGAAGGATTCCGCGGTGCGGTTGCGTTGCGCTGCAGAGCTTTCCGCCGACGAAAAACGCATGCTTGCCGACGAAATGCAGATGCTTTTCAAGTTTTCGCCGAAATTGGTTTTTACAACAGATGCCTCCTGCTCTTCGATTCCCGAAGAGGGCTACGCGCTGCGCATTGACGCCGACGGAATTGACATAGGCGCATCGGGAGCGGCGGGTCTTGTGCATTCGCTCAAGACTTTGCGGCAGATGTCGGAGCTTGACAGGCTCGACGTTTCCAAGCGCGTGTTCGCCCATTGCAATATTGAAGACGCGCCCGAAATCAAAACGCGAATGATTCATTTGTGCCTCTTTCCCGACCTCACCGCAGACCGTTTTGAAAAATATTTGCGCTTGGCGTGGTACTACAAATTCAACTATGTGGTAATAGAGGGGTGGGGCACTTTCCCCCTTGAAAAGCACCCCGAATTTTCGTTCGAGAAGCGCGCTTCGAAAGCCGACTTTAAAAGGTGGATAGACTTTTGCAAAAAGTACAAAATGACGCCCGTTCCGCAAATGCAGGTGTGGGGGCACGCCTCGCAGGCGCAGGAATTTTCAGCCAAGCATGTCGTGGAAAACAGGCACCCCGAACTTGCCAACCTCTACGAGCCGCTCGGCTGGACATACTGCTATTCAAATCCCAAGACGATGCTATATTTGAAGGACATCATCGCCGAACTTGCCGAACTATTCGGCAACCCGCCGTTCTTCCATCTCGGCTGCGACGAAGCCTACGACAGGGCGACGTGCCACAAGTGCCGCGCCGAAAAGCCCGCGGAGCTTTTCGCCCGCGTAATCAACGCCTATTCCGATTTCCTTAAACAGCGCGGAATGCGCGGAATAATCTGGCACGACACCCTCATCGACGCGAAGAATCCCGCGTGGAAAAAACAGATTGTCCACGGCGACGCCGAATCGGAGGCGTCGCTTGACGACATCTCAAAAAATATCATAATAGCCGACTGGCAGTACGCGCCGCAGACGGATTTCCCGACGAGCCGCTTTTTCAAATCGAAGGGGTTCGATGTGCTCGCCGCGCCGTGGAATGCAAAGGCGGGCGTTTACGCGTTCGCCCGCGCCGTTAAAAAAGACTCTCTTTGGGGATTTTTGCAGACGACGTGGAACGCGCAATTCAAAAAGATAGACATAGTGTTCTACCATGCGGCAAATGCCGCTTGGCGCGGCGGAGACGAGTCGGTTGAAAAACAGCTCTCGACGCAGGAACGTGGCTCGGGTCACTCCCACCACCGCCGCCTTATGCTCTCCGCCGACAAGCATTTCAAGGAGGTTGAAAGCGATATGGACAAAGATTTCGACTTCCGCGAGCTCGGCAAATACTACAACCATTTGGAAGTCAGGTAGGCGCGCTCGCGCCGTCTGTTTTATTTCAGCGCCGATTCGCGCGGGCTATTTGCCGCGCATGCCGTCGAAGAATTTTTCGGCGGCTTTTTTGTCTTTTTTTATCGCCGCAACAAGGGCGTCAAGTGAGGCGAATTTTTCCTGTTTCCGCAGAAATTTAAGCATTGTTATTTTGAAATTTTCGGGCGCGCCGAATTTTACGTTCTCAAACAAATTCGCCTCTAAGAGCGGTTCCGTTTTGCCTACGGTAGGCGCAGTCCCGTACGATGCAATCCCGCGGTATTTTGCGCCAGTTTTCAGGCGGACAAGCTCCACGGCGTACGCGCCAAAGGGCGGCTTGCAATCGGGGTTCCACTGTATGTTTATTGTGGGAATCCCGATTTTCGACCCGAGGTGTTTGCCGCGCTTTGCCCTGCCGAAAACTTCGTATTTTTTGCCCTTGAGTACTTCGTAGAGGGCGAAGTCGGCGTCTTTTACGGCTGTGCGCATCAGCGAAGAGCTTATTCGGCGGCCGTCCGGCAGGAATTTCCCCGCGACGGCGCAGTATTGCCAGCCGTTTCTCTTTGAAATCTCTCCGAGGGTTTTTGTATTGCCGGAGGCCTTGTGTCCGAAGACAAAATTAAAGCCCGTGATTACCGCCTTGAGGTTCGGGAAAAATTTTGCCAATTCTTCGGCGAATTTCTCGGGAGACATTTTTGCAAATGTCTTTGTGAATTTTTTTACGAAGACTTTTTTTATCCCCGCCGCCTCGAATTCCGCGCAGCGGCGCGCGGGGGGAAAAATCATTTTCGCGGGTTCGCGCCCCATATTTATCACCTGCGACGGGTGGGGCGAAAACGTCAGCACGCACGGCACGGCGTTGTGTTTTTTTGCCAGCTCGAGCGCCTTTTTTACCACGCGGGCGTGCCCCTTGTGCAAGCCGTCGAACATTCCTATTGCCAAGACGCACTTGCGGCGGTACGGCGTGTTTTCGCCTATGTTGACGGTCTGCATATTTTTTAAATGGCAAAACTCGGCGCAGCGGCGGCTACGGGAATGAGCTGCTTTTTGATTGCCGCAGCCCCCATTTGCTGGAGCTGGTCTATGGTGATTGCGTCTTTTACGCTGAACTTGCCGCTTGAAATTCTGCGCAGCGCCGTCATATGCGCGCCGCAGCCTATGCGCTTGCCGATGTCGTGGCAGACGGTTCTCACGTATGTGCCCTTTGTGCAGGCAAGCTCGAATGAAACTTCGGGCAGGTTTATTTCAAGAAGGTCGAAACGGGCTATGTTTATAAAGCGCGGTTCGCGCGCCACTTCCTGCCCCTGTCTTGCCAGTTTGTAGAGCGGAATTCCGCCGACTTTTTTTGCCGAAAACATCGGCGGGGTTTGGTACTGGTCTCCCAAAAAGGCGTTCATTGTCTGTTGCAGGCTTTCGGCGTCCAAACCCTCGGGGACGGGCATTTGTGCCACGACTTCGCCCTCGCTGTCCTGCGAGTTGGTCTCAATGCCGAGGACGAATTTGCCGTCGTAGACCTTGTCGTGGCTCATCAGGTATTGGGAGAGTTTCGTAGCCTTGCCCACGAGTATTACAAGCAGCCCAGTAGCGAGCGGGTCGAGCGTGCCCGCGTGCCCGACGGAGCGTATTTTCAGGCAGCGCCTGACTTTGTTTACAACGTCGTGCGATGTGCAGCCCTGTTCTTTGTCTATGAGTAAGACTCCGTCAAATTCGTTCATATTTTTCCAGACTTTTGCGGCAAAGTTCCATGAACTTCGGCATAATTGTATTGAAATTTTCGTTTTTTGCGGTGAAGCCCGCCGCGGCGAGGTGTCCGCCGCCGCCGAAGCTTTCGGCTATTTTGTTGACTTCGTATTGGGGGAATCTGCCGCGCACACTTCCCTTTACCGAGCCGTCGGCGAGTTCTTCGAGCGTTGCGGCAATCTCGACACCTTCGATGGCGCGCGCAAAATCCACAAGACCGTCGGTATCCTCCTTTTTTGCGCCGGCGCTCTCGAACGATTTTTGCGTCAGAAAGCCGACGCGCACCTTGCCGTTGCAGTACGATTTCAGCGAGCCCAAGTACAGGGCAAGCAGCGCCATTTTTTCGGGGCGCTCGCGCTGGTAGAGTTCCTGCGCGACGGCGTTGGGGTTTGCGCCGCACGCAACAAGGCTTCCTGCGGCGTCGAATGATTCCCTGCGCGTAGACGTTGTTGTAAATTGGCGGGTGTCTGTGGCAAGTCCCGTGAAGAGCAGGTTTGCAATTTGTGGCGAAATTTTCAGCCCGAGTTCCGCCGCGCAGAGGGCTATTATTTCGGCGGTCGCGCCAGCGCGGATGTCTATGCAGTTTATTGCCGCAGTGCTTGCGCCCGAGGCGTGGTGGTCTATGCAGGCGAAAATGTCGCCGCCGATTTTTTCCTTTAGCGTTTCGCTTGCGCGCGAGAGGTCGGAGCAATCTACAAGCACTATTTTCCAGCCCGACGGGTCGAATGTTTCCGAGTTCTCGAGGGGCAGGGGAGCGAGATTTTTGTAGAGGTGCGGAACTTCGTTTTTGTTGACGCACACGACTTCCCGCGCGCCAGATGCGGCGAGTATTTCGCGCATTGCAAATTGCGACGCCACGCAGTCGCCGTCGGGGCGCATATGTCCCGCCACGGCTATTTTTTTTCCGCGAGCCTCTTCGAGGAGTCGTTTGAAATTTTGGAAAACTTCCGGATTCATCTTTTAATTATCGGAAGAAACCTGCGCGTCTTTTGCCGATTCCGCCTCGCGTTCGCTCTCTTCGATTTCGTCTATGACTTCCAAAATCTTCATTCCGCGCTCCACGGACGGGTCGTAGACGAATTTCAGTTCGGGCGTGTATTTTATCACGACGTTTTTACCTACTATTCTGCGGATTTCGTTGCGCACGGACATCAAAAACTTTCCCGCCTTTGCGGCGTTTTCGCGGCTGCCGAGCACCGAATAGTACACGGTTGCCTTCTTTAGGTCTGCGGAAATATCGACCTCGGTAATGGTTATTGCCACCGATTCCGCGCGCCAGCGGCCGTGGAGTGCCATGCTGATTTCGCGCTTTATCAGTTCGCCGACTCTGATTTTACGTTCTCCCATATAGATTGCGGTTTACAGGTCGGGTCTGATTTCGAGAATTTCGTAGCACTCGATGATGTCTTTGGACTCGAAATCGTTGAAGTTCGAGAGCGAAATACCGCATTCGTAGCCAGCGCGCACTTCCGTGACGTCGTCCTTGAAGCGTTTGATGTCGCTGATTTTGCCGTTGGCGATTTCCTTGCCCTTGCGGTATACGCGGGCGCGCTTTTCGCGCTTGACTATGCCTTCGGTGACCATGCAGCCTGCGACTTTCCCGCCCTTGGAAACATTGAAGAGCGCGCGCACTTCCGCCGCGCCGAGCTTGTTTTCCTTGAGTTCGGGGTCGAGAAGCTCCTTCATTGCCTCGCGGACTTCGTTGATTAGCTCGTAAATGATGTTGTGCGTTATGAATTTTACGCCTGCGTGTTTTGCAAGACCCGCCACGCCGTTTTCCTGCTTGACGTTGAAGGCAACTATGGACGCGCCCGCCGTGGCGGCAAAATCGACGTCGTTCTTGGTTATTTGTCCCACGCCGCTGGAGACTACTTCGAGCTTTACCTTGTCGCTCTTGATGTCGTTTAGGCATGCAGCGAGGGCTTCCACTGTTCCCGAAACGTCGCTTTTTACGATGCACCTGAAGACCTTTTGGTCTTGGTTTTCTATTGCAGCCATCAACTCCTCGAGATTTGTGGGCTTGGGGGCGACTTCCGCGGCGGCTTGGCGCTTGCGTTCGAGAATTGCCTCTTCGGTTATGCGCTTTGCCTGTCTGTCGTTTTCAACTTTTGTGAAAGTGTCTCCCGATTCGGGCGCGCCTGTCCAGCCCATAACCACTGCGGGCGTGCTGGGTTCGGCGTTGGGGATTTTCTTGCCCTTGTCGTCGAGCAGGGCTCTGACTTTGCACCAGTTTTCGCCGCATACAATTACGTCGCCGGGCTTGAGCGTGCCCGAGCGCACAATCACGGTTGCGGTTGCGCCTCTGCCCGCCTCGAGCTGGCTTTCTATGATTACGCCTTCCGCAGGGGCTTTCGGGTTTGCCTTAAGCTCCATCATTTCCGCCTGAAGCAGCACCAGTTCCAAAAGCTTGTCCACGTTTTCGCCCTTGAGCGCCGAGATGGGCTGGCAGAGAACTTCGCCGCCCCAGTCTTCGGGGGTGATTCCGCGCTTTTGCATTTGCTGTTTTACGCGGTCTATGTTTGCGCCCTTGGCGTCCATT
>DAVZIV010000022.1:0-11430 GCA_052273125.1 Candidatus Merdousia sp.
TTTCTGACCGATTATCATTATAATACCGGATTTAAAAAATTCAATAAAAATTCTAAGACACATATGCGCGTGCGCTTTTCTCGCAGCCTCTTCGGTTTGCGCGGCTGCCAATTTTGCCGACTTGCCCGAAACGCTCAGGGAAAGCATAATCGGGGACTGGAACATTCAAAAGACGGGCGACATTGCCGCGGACTGCGCCGACCAGAAAAACAGGATTGAGCGCCTGCTTGCAAACAACTCGCTCGGTATAAAAAACAGCGGGGATTTTCAAAGGCGTTTCAAGGAATTGTCTTCCCAAAATGCCGACGACGGGCTTTATCTGAAGCT
The DNA here is from genome assembly GCA_052273125.1 of Candidatus Merdousia sp. Taxonomy (GTDB): domain Bacteria; phylum Verrucomicrobiota; class Verrucomicrobiia; order Opitutales; family Intestinicryptomonadaceae; genus Merdousia. The sequence goes on from DAVZIV010000022.1 coordinate 328, forward strand.
GCGCATACTAAAGCGCGACATAATTTTTGCGTGTCCGGAAAACGATTTCGGCGAAATTATATGCGTAGACGCCCCGTACCCGCAGGGTTCGGAAGCCGTGCACGAAAGCAGATTCAAGACCGAAAACACCGCGGCGTTCGGCGCGCGGCTTTTGCGCGTAGATTTGTCAAAGGGCGCGGCGCGACAGCTTGCCCCCGCGGCGGGCAAATCGGCGGCAATTTGGCGCAGCGATTTGGATTTCGACGCGAAGAAAATAGCCTTCCAAATGCGCGAAAACGACAGCACCAACTACAATCTCTACACCGTCAACGCCGACGGCTCGGCTTTGACGCGGCTGACGGACAGCGCCTACAACGACGTAGACCCCGCATGGCTGCCCGACGGCGGAATTGTCTTTTGCACTTCGCGCGCCAACTGCTACGTGAGGTGCGGCGGAAGCGCCTTCCGCAGCACAATTCTTGCCAGATGCGACGCCGACGGCAAAAACATCTATTTCATTTCCACCAACAACGAATCCGACTTTATGCCCACCGTTATGGAAAACGGCGGAATTTTGTACTGCCGCTGGGAGTATGTGGACAAAAACATTTTCCGCGTGCAGTCCCTGTGGACTGTGAATCCCGACGGGACAAATCCGCAGGTTTTCTGGGGCGGGCAAAGCCACTATCCCGACCTCAAAATAGGCGCGTACCAAATTCCCGAAACCGACAGATTCATATTTATGACGTCGTCGCACCACAACGTTTTCTTCAGCGGACTTGCCGTGCTTGTTCCCTCCGAAGGGCGCAACTACCCCTACGGAATCTACAACCTCACCCCGCATCTGGACTGGACCGAGGCAAGCGGCAACATAGGCGACATAAACTCGGGGAAAGGCCCGTGGGATAAAAACTACCGCACGCTTTCCGTTCCAAAATGCTACAAGGCGTTTTATTCGCCGTTCCCCCACGGCAAAAATTTCTATTTGGCAAGCGCGGGCAAGACAAAATATCATGCCGCCAGCGTGCAAAGGGGCGCAGACAAACTCGCCCTCTACCTATGCGACTACGACGGCAATATGGAGCTTCTCTTCAAGGGAAAGAACAACATAGTCCACGCCCAGCCGCTAAAGACGCGGCAGGGAACGCGTTGCCCGACGTAAGGTACGAAGGCGACAAACGCATAATTTTAAACACCAAATAAAAAAATGAAAACTAATAAAATAAGACAAATTGCAATATTAACGGCTTCGTTGTTGCTCTGCGCGTGCAACTCGGCTCAAAAACAAAATTCGGCATACCAGATTGACCTCCCCGACGGCTGCCGAACGCCCGACGGGATGGAGCTGGGCGCCGACGGAAATATTTATCTTTCCATAAACCAACTCTCGGGAAAGTTCAAGAACGCCGCAAAAATCGTGCGCATTGACGCAAACGACAACATTTCGGACTTTGTAGTTCTGCCGCCGTCGCCCGAAACGAAAGTAGCCTCTCCCATGGGCGTGTGTTTCGGCAGCGACGGCAACCTCTACATTGCCGACAACCAAATGTTCGGCGGCGCAAAACAGGGAAGCAGAATACTGCGCGTGAAAATAAAGGACGGCAAGGCGCTTTCGTGCGCGCCCGTCGTTGAAGGGTTGAAGGTTGCAAACGGAATTGCCTGCGCCAAAGACAAAATATTTCTCACGGACTGCATGGTGGAAATGGACGGCAATCCGATAAAAAGCGCCGTCTACGTTTTCGATATTGCAAAACTCGACGAAAGGAACCCCGTCAAGGTTAACGGGCTAAAAGACCCGCACGTCTTCGACGTAATCTCGACGCGCTGGACATCGCCCGAAACGCAGGTCGGCTGCGACGGCATATGTTCGGATTCCGAAGGAAACATCTACGTTGCCAATTTCGGCGAGGCGAGCGTTACAAAATACGTCTTCGACAAATCCTCCAAAATTCTATCGAAAAAAATTATTTTGAAGGGCAAAACAAAGAGCTGCGACGGGCTGCACATAGACACCGAAAACAATCTCTGGATTTCCGATTTCGTCGGCAATGCCGTTGCAAAGCTAAACCTTGCAACGGGAGATTTCAGCGTTGTTAAAAGCTCCAAAGTCGGTACGCTGCCCGTAAACGGCGAACTCTGCGCGCCCGCCGACGCAATCCGCAGGGGCGACAAACTCTACATATCGAATATGAATACGGATATGGCGCCCCATAAATCGCTTCCCGCGCACACGCTAAGCGTCGTAAGGCTTAAATAACGGAGGCAATAAAGACCAATCAGAAAGCCCGAAAATCCGCGCGGGAATTCGGGCTTCTTTGTTTTTGCCGCAAACTCGGGCGCCTCAGGCGTCTTTCAAAAGTCTCTCGAGAACAAACATCAGCGTTTTGCATATCTTTTCGTTTTCGCCCACGCCGATTTTGCGCCAGTGCATTGAATACTTCACCGATTCGGGAACTACGGTGAATTTTACGAGCATTCCGGAAACGGAAAGCGCCAAAATGCGCGCGGATTCGTCGTCGATGGAATCGCCGAAGATTATCTTGAAAGACCGGCTAAAAACGGCGTCAGACCACTCTATAACTTCGTCGTGGATTTTCTTGAAAAGCGGCGTGTTGTTGAATTCCTCTCGCGCGACGATGGATATGACGCTCTTTACTACGTCGTTGCGCAGGTCCTCCCGATTTTCGGGCGACGCCACGCGCCAGCGGATATAGTCGCGCAGAAGCTGCTTTGCAGTCTCTTTGTCGGGCGCGGCGACAAGCGCGTCGAGCCTCCGGCGGAAATGCGCCGAAGTCTTGTTGAAGTACTCTATAATCTGGCTTACGAGCAGCGCATAGAGGTCGTCCTTGCCGTCGAAATAATAGCTGATGGCGGCTATGTTGACGCCAGCGCGTCGGGCGATGTCGCGCGTGCCGACGCTCTTGACGGGCGCTTTGCCGAATTCAATCAGCGCGGCAATGAGAATTTTGGAGGGAGTGTCCAGCGGCAACCCCTCCATATACGATTCTATTGCGTTTAAAGCGGGCTTCATTGCGGGCGGTTCTCTTTAGAGCGTGGGCAGAATGTCGTTCTGTCCGTACTCGGCGTCTATTTTTCTGCCCGCCTTGTCGGTTGCGGAATTTTTGTCGTTTTCGGCAGCTTCCGGCGCGTACCAGCCGCCGCCTATCGACCTGACCAGCTCAACGCACGCCTTGAAGCGCTCGCCGCGCAGCACAATGAGGGCGCGCTCGTTGGTAAGGTGCAGGCGCTGGGCGTCGCTGACGGAGAAGTAGTCCGTGTAGCCCTCGTCGTATTGAACGCGCGTCATGCGCTGGACTTCAAACGAAGCCTCCACAACTTCCGTGCGTTCCCTGCATTCTTCGGCAAGGTATTTTATGCCTACGAGGGAATCCTCGACTTCCTTTATCGCCGAAAGCACGACGGAGCGGTAGTTTTCAAGCGATTCCTTGTGGGCGGCAAGAGCCACGCGCTTTTGGGCTACGGTTCTGCCCGCCTCGAAAATCGGAATGTAGACCTGCGGGCTGACGCCCCAAGCGAAGCTGCTTGCCTGCAAAATTTTGTCGAACTTGGCGGTGTTGAGGTCGGCGTTTGCGGTGAGCGACACCGTCGGAAAGAACGCGGCCTGAGCCGCGCCGATTCTGGCGTTTGCCGCATAGACGAGGCGCTCGGCTCGGGCTATGTCGGGTCGGCGCTCGAGCAACTGCGACGGCACGCATTCGGGAAGTTTCGGGAAGTCGTCGCCAAGCTCGGCGATTTTTACGCCGACTTCCGACGGCGTTGAACCCACGAGAAGCGCAAGCGTGTTTTCGCCCAAAAGCAGCGAGCGGCGACAGGAGGCAAGCTGCGCGGCTGCCTCGTGCTCCTGCTGGATCGCGCGCTTGAGGTCTATGTTCGTGGAATAGTCCATCGCAACGCGGCGGCGGACAAGCTCGGTGTCCTCCCTGCGGACGGAGAGCGTGCGTTCAAGCACCGCGATTTCCGACTTGAGCGAGCGTATGGAATAATACGTCTTGGCGACGTTCGCCTGAAGGTCGAGCATGAGGGCGCGGTATGCGCAAAGCACCGCCTGAGCGTCGGCGACGTCGGCGTCCAACAGGCTGCGGATTCTGCCGAAGAGGTCGAAGTCCCAAGTGAGCCCGAAGCCGGCAAGCCAGTTGTTGTACGTGCCCAGATTCGTGCGCGCGTTTTTCGACGTTCCCGTGCGCGAGTATGACGCGTGGGCGTCCACGTGCGGGTAGAAGTCGCTCTTGCTCACAAGCGCGGCCTCGCGAGCCTGTTCGACGCGGTAGAACGCCGCGGAGAGGTCGGGGTTGTTCTTGCAGCAACGCTCAATGAGGACATCGAGGGTTTTGTCGTTGAAAAGTTTCCACCAGTCGCCCTTGGAAAGCGAATCGGCGGGAGCGGCGCTCTTCCACATTCCGTCGTCTCTGGCGAAATGCTTTTGCGTGAGCGTATCGGGAAGCTTGACTGCCTTCGACGCCTCAACGTAGTCGGGGCCGACCGTGCACCCCGCAAGCGCGACGGCGGCGGCGGTAATTGTAAAAATCTTTTTCATAAAATTAGTCCTTCTTTGAGGCGGGTTTGAAATTCTTTCTGATTATGTAGAAGAATACGGGCGTAAACAGCAGGCCCATGAACGTCACGCCCAGCATGCCGTACATAACCGCAGTCCCCAGCGGCTGGCGAAGTTCCGAGCCCGAAGTGAGCGAGAACGCCAGCGGCACAACGCCCAAGATGAACGCAAACGAAGTCATCAAAATGGGGCGCAGGCGGTTTTGAGCCGCGTGGGAGACCGCGCCGACAATCTCTTCGCCGCGCTCCTGACGCTGCTTTGCAAACTCCACAATCAAAATTGCGTTTTTGCATGCCAAACCGATGAGAACAACCATGCCAATCTGCGTCATCAAATTGTTGTCCAGCCCGCGCGCCTCGATACCCAATAGGGCGAAGAGCAGCACCAGCGGAACAATCATTATGATTGTAAGCGGCAGAGTCCAGCTTTCGTAGAGGGCTGCAAGAATCAGGTACACGAACAGCACGCAGAGGGCGAATATTATTATGGACGTATTGCCGACGAGCTTTTCCTGAAATGCCAAGTCGGTCCATTCCATGCCCATGCCCTCGGGCAGCGTTTCCTTTGCCACCTTTTCAATCACTGCCATCGCCTCGCCCGTGCTGTAGCCGGCACCCAAGTTGCCCATAATTTCGGCGGCGGGATAGAGGTTGTAGCGGTTGACGGTGTCCGGGCCTATGATTCGGCGAATGGAGGCGACCGAACCCATCGGCACGTTTTCGCCGAAAGCGTTCTGGACTTTCAGGTTGTAGATGTCGGGCAGGTCGTTGCGGTTTGCGCCCTCCGCCTGAACCGAAACGCGATATACGCGGTTGAGAATGTTGAAGTCGTTCACATAGACAGAGCCCAAATTGTACTGCATTGTGGAGAATATCGAGTTTATCGGCACGTTGAGCTTTTGCGCGCGCTCGCGGTCGATGTCCACATACAACTGCGGTGTGGAAATTCTGTATGTTGTAAACGCCAGAGAAATTTCCGGATACGCCATCGACTTGTAGGCGATTTCGCGCGTGTATTTTGCCACGTCGGCAATGCCCCTGCCCGTTCTGTCCTGAATGTAGCATTTGAAGTCGCCGCCCATGCCGATACCGTTGACGGCGGGAGGAGTCAGCACGAACGAATTCGATTCGGGCACGCCCTTTTTAAGCGACATATAAGACCTGCCCAAAATGGCGTCGAGCGATATGCCCGATTTTATGCGGTCTTCTTTGGGCTTGAGGCGCACGAAGATTGCGCCCGCGTTGCTGACCTTTGTAAAGGTTGCGCCGCTGACGCCCGCGATTGTCGTTACGTCCTGAACGCCGTCGAGTTTCGAGATTATTTCCCCCGCCTTGTCTACAGCCTTTTTGGTGTGCTCAAGCGTCACGCCGTCGGGCAGCTGGAGTGCGCCGAATATGTAGCCGTTGTCCTGTTTGGGAATAAAGCCTTTGGGAACTATTTGGAATTGGTGCCCCGTCCAGAAAAGAAGCCCGAAGTAGGCGACCAAAACGACAACGGAAAATCTCAAAATTCTGCGCACGAATGCGCCGTATTTTTCCGATACCCAGAAGAAACACTTGTTAAATCCCCTGAAGAACCAGCCGAAGAGGAAATTCCAAAGCTTTGTAAACCAATCTTCGCGCTCGCTGCGCTTCATCAAAATTGCGCACAATGCGGGCGAAAGTGTCAACGAAACCACGGCGGAAATGATTGTAGATGCCGCGATTGTGAGGGCGAACTGGCGGTAGAACTGCCCCGAAATGCCCTCTATGAACGCGGTTGGAACAAACACCGCGCTCAAGACGAACGCAATGGCTATAAGCGCGCCCTGAACCTGCGTCATTGCCTTTTTCGTGGCTTCGCGGGCGTCGAGGCCGTCGCGCATATTGCGCTCCACGTTTTCGACAACCACAATGGCGTCGTCAACAACTATGCCGATTGCCAGCACCAGCCCGAAAAGGGAGAGGTTGTTGATTGAAAAGCCGAAAAGCAGCATGAAAAAGAACGTTCCCACAAGGGAGACGGGAATTGCAAAAATGGGAATGATTGCCGCGCGCCAATTTTGCAAAAAGACCATCATAACCAAAACTACAAGCAGCACGGCTTCGTAAATCGTGTGATAGACGGCGTTGATTGAGTTTTGAATGTATTCGGTATTGTCGAGGGCTATGACATAGTCTACGCCGACGGGGAAGTCGCGCTTCATTTCCTCCAAGAGGGCGCGGATTCGCTTTGCGGTGTCGAGGGCGTTTGAACCGGGGAGCTGGTATGCCGCCATGGTTACGCAGTCCACGCCGTTTAGCTTGGATTCGTCCGAATACGTATACGCGCCAAGCTCAATTCTTGCCACGTCGCAAAGGCGGACTATCTTGCCGTCCTTATCGTACTTGACTACTATTTTGCCGAATTCCTCGGGCGAAGAGAGACGCCCCTGCGTGTTGATTGTCAATTCGTACGCGGCGTCGGGATTGCCGACTGGGGCCTGGTTGAGCTTGCCCGCGGCGACCTGTTTGTTCTGCTCGCGCAGGGCTGACGCCACTTGGGCGGGTGTCATGTTCACAAGCGAAAGTTTGTCGGGGTCGAGCCACACGCGCATAGAGTACTCTCGCGCGCCGAAAATTTCCATCGAGCCTACGCCGTAGACGCGCGCAAGGCGGTCCTTCATCTGCGTGATTGCGTAGTTTGTGAGGTAGAGCTTGTCGCGCGAGTTGTCGGGCGAAATCAGCGAAATTGCCACGAGCATATCGGGCGAGCGCTTGTTCACCGTCACGCCGTAGTTGCGGACTTCCTCGGGCAGGCGGGGCGTGGCCATTGAAACGCGGTTCTGAACCTGAACTTGGGCGATGTCGATATTCGTGCCCAGCTCGAACGTTACGGTCGTGCGCAAAGTGCCGTCGGAATTGCACTGGCTTGTCATGTAGAGCATCTTTTCAACGCCGTTGATTTCCTGCTCCAAAGGCGCGGCGACAGTCTCCATAATGATTTCCGGAGACGCGCCAGCGTACGCGGTGGAAACGGAGACGCTCGGCGGCACAACGTCGGGATACTGGGCAATCGGCAGCTTGACGTAGCCTACAATGCCCAACATCGTAATTAGAATGGATATGACCGCCGCAAAAATCGGCCTGTCTATGAAGAAGTGCGAAAACTTCATTTTTGATTCCTCCTTGCGGGAAAACGACTATTCTTCCATTTTCGACTGAATCGGGTTGACGATTCTGTCGGGAACGGCTTGGTGGAGAGCCTTGACGACAACTCTGTCGTCGGCGTTAAGCCCGCCCTCTATAATTCTGAATTTGCCGACAAGTCTGCCCAATTTTACGGGCTTGTAGACAACCTTGTTGTCTTTGCCTACGACAAGCACGTATCTGTTTACAAGGTCGGTGCCGATTACGTCTTCGCGAACGAGCATTGCCGAGGGATTCGTCTGAACCTTGACCTTGAGCTTGCCGAAAAGCCCCGCCTTCAAAACGTCGTCGGGATTTTTGATATCGGCGCGCATTGTGAGGCTCGATGTGCCCTTGCCCATGCGGTTGTCGTAGTAGGTGACTTTGCCGTCGAAGACTTTGCTCGGGTCGGAAATGAGGCGAAGCTTGGCTTCGGGGCCCGAGAGCTTTACCTGGTCGATTTTGGAGAAGAGCTTGGCGGCTTCGTAGCGCATAATGTCCTGCTCGCTGACTTCAAAGTACGCCTGAACGACATCGCTTTTTACAATGGTCGTCAGCAACGTTGAGTTCGCCGTTACAAGGTTGCCCGCGTCTATGTACGATTCGCTCACCCTGCCCGAAATGGGGGCTACAATGTGCGTGTATTCGAGGTTCAATTCGGCGTCGCGCAGCTGCGCCTTTGCCGCAGCCAGCGAGGCTTTAGCCGAAAGAAGGTCGGCGTTTCTGGTTTCGTAGACTTCCTTCGAAACGACAGTCGCCTTGTACATTCCCTTTGCGCGCTCGAGATTGTTGACGGCAAGGGCAACGCGCGCCTCGATTTCGGCAACTCTGGCTTTTGCCGCTGCAACCGCCGCCTCGTACGGGCGCGGGTCGATGACAAAGAGCAAGTCGCCCTCTTTTACAAGCTGGCCTTCGCTGAAGTTGACTTTCGCCAAATATCCCGAAACGCGGGCGCGCACATCTACGGATTTTATGGCGTCTACTCTGGCGGTGTATTCGTCCCAAACTTCAACGGGACGGACAATCGGAGGTGCAACATAGACATCTTCGGGCGCTTGTACCGTCGGGCGAACCTCTTTTTTGCTGCACCCCGCCAAGGCGGCGAGCGCTGTTAGGGCTATTGTTATATAACTTGTCTTGTCCATAATTATCCTGAAAGTTTTCCGCCCGAAACGCCGCCGAAACCAACTTAAGCGGCCTCCCGAACGCAGTTTTTTATTCAATCAAAGTTTTTTAATCTGTTGATTAAATCAACCGATTGCAAGAAAAAAAATTTATTTCAACAAAGTTCAACACCCGTCCCGCGCTTCGGATTTTTATTGACAGAAAGCCTCGGTGGAATAAAACCGAATGTGAAATATTGCATTATATGTTTAGAAATTCGTTAGTTATAAAATTGTTGTTCGTTGTGCTCTCCTTTGCGCAAATTGCGGGGGCGGAAAGCGTAAAAGTTCAGATGTTTTCGGGCAAACATCTTGTCAAAGAACAAAATATGCAACTTGTCATGGTGGGAAAATTCCTGCGCGCAACTATTGCCGCCGACTCGCTCAAGGGAATTGACAAAGTAAAAATTGCGGCGGATTTCGCCACGGCGAAAGTCGGAGAAGACGGCTATATGGTTCTAAGCGACGGCAAGTTGTGTATGTTCACCGCAAAGAAGGACGCCTCGCTTTCCGACGTCCGCCCCGTTATGCCCATCGCGGGGATAAAAAAGGGCTCAAGCGCCTACCTTGCAATAGTCAACGGAATGCGCTTTGACTGCGTGCCGACGATAACGCTCAAAAACGGCGTCTACAGTCTCTTCCACACGTTCGACCTCTCCAGATACGCCCCCTATGAAGACTTGGTTATAGACTACCAGAAACTCGGGGGCAAAGACGCAAACTATTCGGGAATGGGGCGCGCGTACCGCGCATTCAAACTGAAGCGAACCCCAGAGCTAAAGCCCCTGCGCGAGAGAATAAAAAACTCGCCCGAGCTTGCGTACGCCGTCGGCTCCGCCGAAGTGAGAATCAGGCAGGGCTGGAAACCCGCGCCGAGCCCCGTAATGGACCAGTCTTTGCAAAACGAGCCCCAAATGATAGCAAAAGTCTCCTTTGAGAGGGTCGGCGAAATCGTCGACGCCGTGAAGGCGCGCGGGATAGACAACGCGCAATTCTGCCTTGTCGGCTGGAACAGAATGGGGCACGACGGCCGCTATCCGCAGATTTTCCCAGTCGAGGAAAAACTCGGCGGCGAAAAGAAGCTGCGCGCCCTCATAAAAAAGGCGCAGAATGCGGGGTTTCAGATGGTCGGGCACACAAACCCCACGAGCTGCTACCCCGTTTCGGAACTCTGGAGCGAGAGCTACGTTGCAAAGACAAAGGACGGCAAGCCGTGGGAACGCCCAATCAAAGAGCCGTGGAGCGGCGGCAGAAGTTTCTTTATGTGTCCCAAAACGGCGTATTCGCAATTCGCGCCGACCGACTTTGTTAAAATGCGCGACTTGGGATTCAGGGGGCTTGAGTATCTCGACGTTGTCTCCATTGTCCCCCCGCAAATCTGCTACGACAAAAAACACTACGCCGACGCCAAGACAAGCGCCCTCTACTGCAAGCGCATAATGAAGCTCTGCCGCGAGATTTTCGGTGGCGCGCAGTCGGAAGGCGGCTTCGACCACGTTGCCGAATACAACGACTTCGCCCTCTACACGGGAATAGGTCTGTTCAAAAAGAGTCCGCTTGCAGACAAAGTCGTGCCGCTCTGGCAGATTGTCTATCACGGAATAGTGCTCAGCAACCCGTCGTCGGAAACAGTAAACTACACCGTCAAAGACGCCCGCACGGCGCTCAAAACGTTTGAATTCGGCGGACGCCCCACTCTCTATGTGTACTCGGCGTTCTTTGAAAAGGGCAAAAAGGCGAACTGGATGGGAGACCAAGACCTCAAATGCGCCACGCAAAAGGAATTCGACACCCTTGTAGACGCCGTTGCAAAGGCGTGCGCCGACGCAAAAACTTTCGCCGCCCTCCAGCTGGAATTTATGGAAAGCCACGACGAAATAGCCCCCGACATCTTCCGCTGCCGCTACTCCGACGGCTCGGAAGTAGTCTTCAACTACGGCAGGCTTTCGTTCATCCACAACGGCAAAAATGTAAGGCCGATGTCGTACGTGATTTTCAAGCCCAAAAAGTCGGCGCTTGGCGTTTTCTAAAAGCCGAAAATTTTTCCTTTTCTTTCCGCGCGCCCGATTTGCTTCGGGCGTTTTTTTGTTAACAAACGGGCTTGGAGCTTCCGATAAATATGCGGGCATTCCGAATAAAAATGCCTTGCCCAATGCGGGCAAATCGTTTTAACTGTAATCGAAAAATAAGGAGTTTCTCATGGAAGTGTCGTTCTGAAAAACGGCAACATAGAGGCTACCGG
>DAVZIV010000023.1:0-11326 GCA_052273125.1 Candidatus Merdousia sp.
GTCGGGCTCAAGCAGCTCGACCGCGTTGTACTCGGTCAAATCCTCAGCCGCGACCCGCACCCCAACGCCGACAAGCTCGGCGTATGCATGGTGAAAGTCTCCCCCGACGCCGACCCAATACAGATTGTCTGCGGCGCGAAAAACTACAGGGTCGGCGACCGCGTTCCCGTGGCGCTCGACGGCGCAAAACTGCCGACCCCCGAAGGCGGCGTGTTTGAAATCAAAGTATCGCAGCTTAGGGGCGTGCAGAGCAACGGCATGATGTGCTCGGCGCGCGAGCTCGGTCTGGGCACAGACCACAGCGGGCTGCTGATTCTCACGGACAACCCCGCCGCAAAAGTCGGAATGGGAATAAACGAAGTCTTCCCCGATTCCGACACCGTTTTTGAAATAGAGCTTACCGCAAACCGCGGCGACTGCCTCAGCCACATAGGCATTGCCCGCGAATTGGCGGCGCGCTTCGGCAAAAAGCTGAAACTGCCCGAACTAAAATACGCGCCCAAATACAGCCAGACGCCCGAAGGCGGCCTGCTGGATTCGGTCGAACTGCGCACGAAAAACTGCCCGATGTACACGGCGATTTCAATCAAAGGCGCAAAGATAGGCAAAAGTCCCGACTGGCTCGTTCGCGACTTGGAATCGGTCGGGCTTCGCTCCATAAACAACGTGGTAGACGTTACAAACTACGTTCTGATGGAATACGGCCAGCCCCTGCATTCCTTCGACGCCTCCAAAATCAGGGGCAAAAAGATCATAGTCCGCCAAGCCGAAGACGGCGAGGAAATGAAAACCCTCGACGGCAAGTCGTACAAGCTTACCCCCGAGGCAACCCTCATTTGCGACGCCGAAGGCGCAACCGCAATAGCGGGCATTATGGGCGGTCTTGATTCGGAAGTTGTAGACTCAACTACCGACGTGGTTCTCGAAGCCGCCTACTTCAACCCCGGCAACGTCAGGGCTACATCGCGCAAGTACTCAATACACACGGATTCTTCGTACAGATTCGCCCGCGACGTAGACCCCAACGGTACCCTCGCGGCGGCAAGACGCGCCGCAGACCTCATTGCCGAACTTGCAGGCGGCACAATAGAGCCCGTCTGCTGCATGGCGGGCGCAAAACCGCGCGACGACAGAAAAATAGAGATAACCCTTTCCTATATAATAGACCGCATCGGCTTCAACGTGGCGATGTCGGACGCCGTTGACGCATTTGAGCGCCTCGGTTTTACAGTTGAGTCCGACGGCGAAAAAATGTCGGTTTTGGTTCCGTCGTTTAGAAGCGACGTAGACCGCCCGATAGACTTGGTGGAGGAATTCGTGCGCATTTTCGGTTCGGATAAAATCCCCGAAACGCAAATGACAACAACCGAGTCGTTCCGCGAAGACGCCCCGCTGTTTAGCTACAACCGCCGCGTTGCGGACTTTCTTGCGGCAAACGGCTTCGACGAATGCCAAAACTACACGCTCAAAGACAGCACGCGCAACGCAAAGCTCTACGAAAATTCCGAATTTGTAAAACTGTCCAATCCGCTGACAAGCGAACAGGACAGCCTGAGAATGTCGCTTTTGGACGGCCTGCTGGACGTAGTTTCAACAAACATTTCCGCGAACAACAAGTTCAAGGGCTTCTTTGAAAACGGCAAGATTTTCAAGGCGGACAAGAACGGCGAAATTCTCGAACTCGCCTCGACGGCGTTCGTCCTTGTCTGCGACGACTCGCGCGCATGGCTCAAGCGCCGGCAGCCCGACTTCTTCAGCGCAAAACGCGTTGTATTCGACATTCTCTCGATTCTGGGCGTGGACGCGTCGCGCCTGAACTTCGCGGCGCTCGACAAACCGTTCTGGCAGGAGGGTTTCGCGGCGGCTTGCGGCTCGGAAAAGCGCGAGGGCTTCTGCATAAACTTCGGCGCTGTGAACGTCGGATTGCTGCGCAATGCCGGCATTGAGCGCATAGTCTACGCGGGCGAAATTTCGTTCAGGCCAGAAGTCGCCGCGCGCAAAAAGGGCGTGCAGAAATTTGCGCAGTTCAGCCAGTTCCCGCCCGCCACGCGCGACCTCTCCGTAATTGCGAAGTCCGACGAGCGCGCCTTCGACGTAATCGGCGAAATCTCCAAAATAGCCCGCCAAAAGACGAAAAACTGCGGTTTCGAGCTTGAAAATGTCGAGCTTTTCGATGTCTACGAGGGCAAGGGCGTAGACGACGGCTGCAAGAGCATTGCGGTATCGCTGACGTTCCGCTCGGCTGAAAAGACGCTGCAGGCGGAGGAAGTCAACAAGGTTTTCGACGCCGTATGCGCCGAAATAGGCAAAAAACGCAAACTAAGAATTGCCTAATATGCCCGAATCCGACGACACCGCCCAGACAAGCCCCGCCAACGAAATGACCTTTTTGGAGCATCTCGAGGAAATGCGCGGGGTTATTTTGAAATCGCTGACGGTTTTCACGCTTGCCTTCGTAATAGTAATCTGCGGATTCTACTATTTCAACAAGGCAATGCTCATGCCGCTTAATTCGGCAAAGAAAATTTTGGCGGTTTATGTGGGCAGCGAAAAGGTGGAGTCGTCCGCGCATCAGAGCAAAAATCTGGGCCCCGTCTACCTTGAATCGGAGGAAAACGGCGTAAAGAAGCGCACGGGCCCCTTCTACATAGTTCCAAAGGACGACAGTGTTGTCCTTGTAAAAGACGCCCCGCAGCAGACGTGGGTTGCCGACATCAAACTGCGCTCAATGTCCATAACCACGCCCATTTTCGTGTGGCTTTCGGTGGGCTTTTTGGGGTCGCTGGGAATGTCGCTGCCCGTAATAATGTACTTTGTGGCGCGGTTTGTAATGCCCGGGCTTACGCGGCAGGAGCTTAAAATGCTCGCCCCGGGGGTGATTGTGGGCACAATTCTCTTCTTCGTGGGCGCGTGCTTTGCGTTCTTTTTCATACTGCAATGGGCATTGCGTTTATGGCGTATATGTCTCAGGGAATGCAGCTTGAAATGTTCCCCGACGCAATGAGCTACTACAGCATGGTGATTTTCGTCACTATAGCCGCAGGTCTTACGTTCGAGCTGCCGCTGCTTGAATTCATACTAATCTACATAGGCGTGCTCAATGTCAAGTGGCTAAAAAACAACCGCCGAACGGTCATTTTGATTTTGATTGTCTTTGCCGCCGTAGTTACGCCGCCCGACTGCATTACGCAGATATCGCTTGCAACTCCGCTTTACCTGATGTACGAAATAGCGCTGCGCTTGGGCGAAAGAATGCGCAAACGCAAACTCGCCCGCGAGGCTGCGGAAGAGGCAAAAGAAGAGGCTCGGGAGAAGGAGGAAGAGCTTCAGTACATAAAGGAGGAAGCCCACCGCCGCCTCGAGGAAAAGCGCCAAGAAGAGGCGCAAGGCGCCTACTCCCCCGCCCCCGACGCCCCGAAGACCTCCGACTACGACGACCTTGCCGACCCGGCCTATGCGGAGCTTGACACCCTCGAAGACGACTATTCCCTCGACACCTACATGAACGAGCTTGAAAACTCGCCGTCGGCGCAGGGATACATCAATTACGGCACACTGGCAAAGGGCGGCGCGGACACTTCGGCGCTCTCGCCCGACTGGTCGCTCAACGAACCCGACACCTCCCTGATGTCGCCCGACTGGTCGCTCAACGCAGAAGCCCAAAGTACTGCGGGTTTGCCGCAAGAGACGCCCGAAAACGCCGATAATGTAAATGCCGACGACCAACAGCAGGGCGCGGCAGAAGAAAAAAATGCCTGATTTCCGCCATATTTTCGCGCAGTTGCGGCGCGTTGCGGCGCTGTCGCTGACGGCGCTGGTCGCGGCGTGCTGGCAGCCCCCGCAGGTGGAGCGCGGCGAATATCCGCTGCCAGCCGACGCCGAAATATCGCAGGCGCAGGCTGGGCGCTACGGCGGGGTTTTCGTTCTTGCGGCTGCGCAGGAACCGCAGACATTCAACCCGATGATGGCAAGCGACGCGTATTCGTCAATAGTAATAGATATGCTCCTTGCCCCGCTCGTCTCCTACGATCCGTTTACGCAGGAGAGCATTCCCGCGCTTGCGAAATCGTGGAAAATCTCCCCCGACGGCAAAACGTATACGTTTTTCCTGCGCGAAGGCGTGAAATTCAGCGACGGCGCGGACTTCACCGCCGACGACGTAATTTTCACATTCGACACCATCTTCAGCCCGAGCCTCGACGCCCGCGGCAACCCAGTTATAGACCCTCAGACAAAAAAGCCGCTGCTAAAATACCCCTCGCGCTACGCGGGGCAGTTCACAATAGGCGGCGAATTCGTCAAATACAAAAAGCTCGGCAAGTACACGGTGGAATTTTCCACAAAGACCGTCTACGCGCCGTTTCTCACGGACATAGGCTTCATTTCGATTCTCCCCAAACACAAGCTTGCTAATGCGGTTGAAAACGGCACGTTCCAGCAGGCGTGGTCGACGGAAACGGCGATAAATTCGCCAGCCGAAATAACAGCAACGGGCGCATTTGAAATATTCTCGTACAAGCCGGGAGAATCGCTCGTATTAAAGCCCAACCCGCACTACTGGAGAGCCGACAAAAACGGACGCCGCCTGCCCTACATAGACTTTCTCGTCTACAAATTCGTGGCGGACGCAAACACGTCAACAATTCTCTTTGCCACGGGGCAATGCGACGCCGCCGCAGTCTCGGCAAACGACTACGCGTGGGTGAAAAACTACGCCAAAACCTACGACTTTAAAATATACGAACGCGGTCCGGACACCTCTATTTCGTTCATCTGGTTCAACCAAAATCCCAACAAGAGCGCCGACGGCAAACCGTACGTCGACCCGCGGAAACTGCGCTGGTTTACAAACGCCGACTTCGGCAGGGCGGTAATGCACGCCATCGACCGCGACGGCCTGATAAAAAGCGTCTGGTTCTCCCGCGCGGCAAAGCTCAATTCGATAATATCGCCCGCTAACAAAAAGTGGCATAACCCCGACACCCCAAAGTACGACTATTCGCCGCAGACATCGCGCAAACTCTTCCAAAAGGCGGGCTTTTCCTACGGGGCAAACGGCCGCCTCTTGGATGCCGACAAAACGCCCGTCGAATTCGATTTCATAGTCGCCGACGGCTCGCAAAATTCAACAACCACGGCAACGACATTCGTGGAAAACATGAAGGCTATCGGCATAAAAGTGTCGCTTAAATTCATGGATTTTTCCGCCATCGTTTCCAAAATAGACAACACCTTCGACTACGAAGCGGCCATGATTGGCTTCACGGGCGGCGGCGACCCGTCGGGCGGCAAGGCTATCTACCGCTCCGACGGCTTCCTCCACCTGTGGAATCCGCGCCAAAAGACGCCCGCCACGGACTGGGAACGCAAAATAGACGAAATATTCCAGCGTCAGGAATGCGAGCTCGACGTTCAAAAGCGCCGCGCCCTCATCTTCCAAATGCAGGACATTTTCGCCGATCAGCTGCCGCTATTCTACCTCACAACGCCGATGAGCTATTCCGGCATACAAAATAAGTGGCGCAACGTGAGAGTTCCGCCTACGGGCTCGATAATCTGGAACATAGACGAACTCTACACGGAAGAATAGAATGCTAAAATTCATCTGCAGACGGCTTCTGGCTACCATCCCGCTTATGTTTGCGATAAGCGCAATGGTCTTCCTGTTGATGTACCTTGCCCCGGGGGATTTTCTAAGTCAGGCGCGAAACTCGAAAGACATCAGCCCCGAAATTGTGCGTCAGGAGGAAGTGCGCCTCGGGCTCGACAAGCCGTGGTACGTCCAATACGCGCGCTGGCTCAACGGCGTCTCTCCCGTAAAAACGAACCTTTTCCTGCCCGAAGAAAAACGCGCAGAACACGCGCTTGTGTATTTCGGCAAGCCCGACTTCGGATACTCGTGGAGCTACAAAATACCCGTCGGCAGCCTGATTGCCCAGAGGCTTTTCCCGACGCTTATGCTCGCGCTGGCAAGCACGCTGCTCTCATACGCCGTGGCAATTCCGCTGGGCGTTTTGGCGGCGGTAAAAAAGGATTCGCTTTTCGACAAAGTCAGCTCTTTTTTGGCGTACGCCTCGCTTAGCATTCCGTACTTTTTTCTGGCGCTGCTTGCGGTGCTTTTCGCCGCGGTGTCGGGGCTGCTGCCGACTGGCGGACAGATGTCTGTTCTGCACGAATTTATGAGCCCCGCCGCAAAAGTCGGCGACTACCTCGAACACCTGATCCTGCCCACCATCGTGCTTTCCGTAGGCTCGATAGCCTCCATTATGCGCGTTATGCGCGGAAATTTCCTCGACTACTGCAAGCTCGATTTTGTCAGAACCGCGCGCGCCAAAGGACTTGGCGAAAACGCAATAATGTTCAAACACGTTCTTCGCAATGCGCTCAACCCAATAATAACGTCGCTTGGGTTTGCCTTTGCCGGGCTGCTCTCGGGCGCGCTGCTGGTCGAAAACGTAATGAACTACCCCGGTCTGGGGCAGCTAATCTACGCGGCTATCGTAAAGCAGGACCAGTACGTTGTGATGGCGGGCGTTATAATGGGCTGCTCAATGCTCGTGGCGGGACAGCTGCTCGCCGACATTCTCCTTGCCCTCTCCGACCCACGCATTCGCCTTGAAAGCGCAAAAGTGCCGTGGGGGAAACTCTGCCAATACGGCGGTGCGGCGGCAGTTGTTTTCGCAGCAATCGTCTGCTTGTGCCGGTCGGGTACAACGGTGGAGAACGCGCTTCTTGCCTGCGCAAAATTCGGCGCTGTCGCGGCGCTGGCGCTGCTGGGAATCGCGCTTGTTGCGGGGCTTGTGTGGGCGGCGGTGTTCTTCTGCAAAAACCTCCTCAAGCCCGTTTTGAAAACGAAGCGCGGAACTGTTGCAATGTCGGCTCTGGCGGCAATGTATGCGCTTGCGATTGCCGCGCCGTTCTTCGCGCCATACGAACCGACGCGCCAGTGTCTGGACAAATCCTTCCACCCGCCCACACCCGTCGTCTGGCACGACGGCGCTCTATGCGTCAAAGTCTACAAGAACACAGACCCGAGCATTGCAAAATACGAGCCAACGGGCGAATATCTCAAGCTTGCGCTCTTCCCCTTCGACGCGTCTTCGGAATACAAAATATTCGGGCTCGTTCCCTTTAAATACAAGCTCTTCGGCATTCAGAGCGCCCGCCCCGACGACCGCGTATTCGTGCTCGGCTCGGATTCCACCGGACGCGACGTGTTCTCGCGGCTGCTCTATGGCGCGCGCATATCGCTGAGCATAGGGTTTGTCGGCATTGCAATAACGATGACAATTGGCTTTCTCGTCGGAGGTCTGTCGGGCTATTTCGGCGGAATGTTCGACTTTGCCGCAATGCGCTTTGTGGAATTTTTGATGGCAGTTCCCTCGCTCTACCTGCTGCTCGCAATGCGCTCGGCGCTCGCGCCGCACTTCGACAGTTCGCAAATGTACATGATGATTATCGCAATACTCTCGCTGCTGGGCTGGGCGTCTACGGCGCGCGTGATAAGGGGAATGTCGCTCTCGCTTGCAAACAGGCAGTACGTGATGGCGGCAAGGGCAATGGGCGAAAATCCGCTGAAAATCATTGTAAAACATTTTCTGCCGAACGTGCTCGGCTACCTGATTGTCGGGGCGACGCTCTCCATTCCCGCATACATTTTGGGGGAGGCGGCGCTATCGTTCCTCGGGCTGGGAATACAGGAACCGTCGGCATCTTGGGGGCTGATGCTCTCGCAAGCGCAGAATGACACTAAAGTGCTGATGCTGGGCTTCTGGTGGCTGCTCTCGCCGGGGGCTGCAATTTTCGCGGCGGTGCTCGCATTCAATATGCTCGGCGACGTGCTGCGCGACATAGCCGACCCGCAACAAAAGTTCAGATAACCCGATGGAAAAACTCTTTCAAATAATAAAATTTGGCATTCTGCTTTCCGCCGCCTGCACCACAGAGCATGCGCTATGCGCGCAAGAGGGCAACGCAAGCGCCCCCCTGCCCTGCGCCGCGCGGATGCGCACGCCCCCGCCGTCGGAGTTCTGCCCAAGAGTTTTAAAATTCGCCGCCGAAAATGCGATAGCGCCGCAGCTGCAAATGCAGTTTTGCCTCGCCGCGGCAATGTTGGGCTTTCCGAACTTCGACGGCGCGGCGCAAAACTCGCCCGTGCGCATAACGTTTGAGAAGGAACGCGCGTTTGCCGAAGTTCTGGCGGAAAAAGATTCCGAATTTCAGAATCGCCTCGCGCAGTTTGCCGCCCCGACTTTCGGAAACGGCAACGGCAAATACCGCATTGTTGCAATCCCGCTCAAGGGCGCGTCCGTGCCCGCACAGTGCCTGCGCCCCCTGCCGCAGCTCTCCGCGGAGGAAATATCTGAAATGCCGCTCATTGACGCCGTTATAGCGCCCGAGGCGCTCGCCGAATTTTTGGACGCGCATACGATGGGGTTCCTCGCCCAGTCGGCGGAAAAATCGCTGAAAAACACGCGCGCAAAGCTGCGCCTGCTGCGCAAGAGCGCCGAAATAACCGCGCGCGCCGACTTTGCAAACGGGGCGGAACTTTTGGCAAAGACGCCATCAAAAGACCTCGCCGAACTGCTTCCCGAAACTCCGCAAAAGGCGGTGAGCACGTTCAGGCTGGCAAAACCCGCGCAAATAGATTTTTCAAAGGCGGGCGCAAAGCTGCCGAAAGTTTCGGCGACGGGCGCGTTTGTTCTCGCGCGGGTAGGCGCGGTCGAAGACGGCTTTGCGGCTGTCTTTGAAGTCGCGCCCGATGGCGGAGATTTTCGCGGAGAGACACGCGGCGCATATTTTGCAAAAAAATCGTCTTTGCTTGCCGTCGCCACGGAAGAACAAACGCTTGAAAATATACTTCGGAAAATCGATTCCGCGCGGCTTCCGACACCGAGCGGACAAAAACTGACGCTGAAAATCTCCGCCGCTTCGGCAACGGCAACGCTCGAAATCGCGCCCGTCATAGGCGCATCGGGGCGTGTCGAAGCGCTCGAAGCAAAGGCTGAAATTCCCGCGGCTCTGCTGAAGGCCGCGGTCGAAAAGTTCGCTCAAAACGGGGGGACAAATGGCAAAAATTAACATAGCCGTAGTGTGCCTTTTTTCGGGTCTCGACAGGGAACTGACCTACGAAATAGACGACAGGCTTCTGCCGTCGATAAAGGCGGGGTCGATGGTCAAAGCCCCGCTTAGAAACACGAGCGTCGGCGCAATAGTAAAGCGCATTGAAACCGCCGATTCCGACGATTTTGCGTTCAAGCTCAAAAAACTATACGCGCTCGTCCAGCCCGAACCCGTGCTCTCCCCCGACCTGATAGCCGTAGCCGAATGGATAAAAAACTACTACGCCGCCTCGATGCAGTCGGTGCTCGAAACTATGATTCCCGCCGCGGTGCGCTCGGGAAAGACGGCGCTCGAGGCCAAGCAGGTTGCGCTCAAAACCAAGCTTGGCGAAACCGCGCTCGAAGCGCTGCGCCGCCGCGCTCCGCAACAATTCAAGATTTACGAGTACCTCTGCCAAAACCGCGAGGGCGTGCTCGAATCGGCTCTGCTGAAAATGCTCGGCGTTCCCGCGCAGAGCGTGGAGGCTCTCGCAAAAAAAGGCGCAATCGAAATATCGAAAAAAACTCTGATGCGCTCGGCTTTTGAAGACGAGCTTTCTCAGTCGGAAATCGTCCGCGCCGCGCCGCCTATGCTCAACGAGGAACAGCAAAAGGCATTCGACGACATCTCCGCAGACATAGACAAACACGCATTCTCAACGCGCCTGCTCTACGGCGTTACGGGTTCGGGCAAAACCGAAGTCTACATGCGGGCAATGCGCAGGGTGCTCGACGCTGGCGGCAGCTGCATATTCCTCGTGCCCGAAATTTCGCTCACGCCGCAGACGGTCGGGCGCCTGCGCAGCCGCTTCGGCGACTGCGGGCTTGTTCTTTGGCACAGCGCGCTCACCGACGGGCAGCGCCTCGACGCTTGGCGCGCGCTTGCAACGGAACGCGCAAGAATAGTCGTGGGCGCGCGAAGCTGCGTGTTCGCCCCCATGCAGAACCTGCGCCTGATAATTGTAGACGAAGAGCACGACGGCGCGTACAAGCAGGACAAAACCCCGCGCTACAACGGGCGCGACGTCGCCGTAATGCGCGCCAAGCTCGCGTCGACGGCATGCGTGCTCGGCTCGGCAACGCCGTCGCTTGAAACGCTCTACAACACAAAAATAGGCAAGTACGGGCTTTCGGAAATTAAAAAGCGCGTAGACAACGGCAAAATGCCGACTTCGTACATAATAGACATGAAGTACGAAAAGGCCGGCGCGGTGCTCTCGCAAATGCTCATCGACAAAATAGCAGACAGGCTCGACAAAAACGAGCAGACTATTCTCTTTCTCAACAGGCGCGGCTATTCAAAACTTTTCGAGTGCCCCGACTGCGGGCACGTCGAGCAATGCCCGCACTGCGCTGTTTCGCTGACTTGGCACAAGCGCGAAAACATTGTAAAATGCCACATCTGCGGCTACACGGCAAAAGCGCCGCCGAGATGCGCCCAATGCGGCTCGGACAGGGCGAAGTGGAAAGGCTACGGCACGCAGCGCCTCGAAGACATTTTGCATTCGCTCTTTCCGACGGCGCGCATCGGCAGAATGGACAGAGACACCATGACACGCCGCGACGACTACCGCAGAGTGCTCGGCAACTTCAGATCCGGCGGGCTGGACATTCTCATAGGAACGCAGATGATAACAAAGGGGCTCGACTTCCCGCGCGTGAGCCTCGTGGGGATAGTAGACGCCGACATAAGCCTAAAAATGCCCGACTTCCGTTCGTCGGAACGCACATACCAGCTTGTCGTGCAAGTCGCGGGGCGCGCGGGGCGCGGCGACATCAGCGGCGAGGTCGTAATCCAGACAAAGCACCCCGAAGCCCCGCCCATTCAGTACGCAAAACGCGAAGACCTCGGCGCGTTTCTGGAGGAGGAGCTTGCAAACAGGACCGAATACGGCTACCCGCCGTCGGTGCGCATAGTCCGCCAAATATTCCGCGCGCGCAATCAGGACAAACTCGCCTACACGCTCTCAAAATGGGCCGAGCTTGCGCAGAAAAAGATGGAGGGCATCTGCAATATGACCGACCCCACCCCCGCGCCGCTGGAAAAATCGGAAGACTTCTACCGCTGGCACATCTGCTATTTTACAACGTCCGTACCCGCGGTGATAAGGGCAATCCGCGAACTCAAGGCGGAATTCAAGTTCGACGAGGACATTGAAGACGCCATAGATTCCGACCCCGTTTCAATGATGTAAACGCGCAGCCCCCTCGGCGGATTTTGCATA
>DAVZIV010000024.1:0-11114 GCA_052273125.1 Candidatus Merdousia sp.
CAATTCCCCGCAAATCGTCCGCCTTAATCGGGACGGTTTTGCAATCTTGGGCAAATTCCGCCGTTTCCGGGGGCGCAGACGAGTTCGCCCAAGAGCGGGGATTTCAGAACCGCCTTTACGAGGGCGTGTTCGCGGCCGCCCGAACCGACTATCATAACCTTCAATTTTTTCATAACTTAAAAAACCTTTCTGTAAAGAAACAGTGTCCACACGAAAATCAGCAGCGGCGGCGAGAACGCGGCAACCATCGGCGGCAGAGCGCCCTTCGCCCCCAAGCCCGACATCACGTTTTCAAGCACGAAATACGCAAAAAACATTCCAATTGTTTTGGAGACGCCCACCATCGGGTTTGTGCGAACACCCGACATCGAAAACGGAATTGCAATGGCAAGGACAATCACACAAATCAGCGGGCTGACCCAAATCGAGTACTTGCGCACCATATACGGGCGGGCTTCGCCGTAATTTTCGTCGTTGCCGAAGGCGTCGAGAAGTATTTTGTTTTCGGAAAGCGAGAGGTCTTCGGGACGGCTCATCGAAAGAATCATAATCTGCGGATTCTCCCTGAAATCTTTGAAATAGCGCTTGCCGAAAATTTCGGGCTTGGCGAGGTTGCCCGTCTTCGGGTCGAAACGCATATACTGCCCGTCAAGAAAGAACCAGCATTTGTCAACATCGTCATAGACTGCCTCGCGCGCCATCACGCGGGCGACTTCGCGCGAATCGCCGTCGAGAATGGAAACCCTCGCGCCGTTGCCGCGGTTCGTGTTTTTTGAAAAGGAGTTCAAAAACCAGAGCCTGCCGTCGCGGCGGTTGTTGAAACACAGCGGCGAAACCACTCCGACACGCTCGACTTTGGAAATTTTGAGCTGGCGCTCCATCATGGCGTCGTCGTAAATTCTGCGCGAAGTTTCCTTGCAGAACGGAATGACGGAGGCGTTTAGCCACAAAAACGCGCCGGCCAAAACAAGAGATGCAAACCAGAGCGAGCGCGTAATGCGCATATCGTTCATTCCCGCCGCGCGCATAGCCGTTATTTCGTTGCTGCGGTGCATTGCTCCCAAGACGAACATAAAGCTAAGCAGCAGGCTAATGGGCAGGAAAATCGGCAGGAGTGTGGGCGACAGAAGCGCGTAGTAGAGCAGTATGCGGTGCGTTCCGACGCCCGACTCGAAAAGCTTGCCGAGCGTCGAATACATATCGTTCATGAGCAAAATGCCCAACATCACGGCTATTGCAATGAGGAATATTTTCACCCATTCAGACAAAATGTACCTGTCGATAAGCGTGCGCATAATAAAATAAGACGGCGACTACTTTGGCAGAAATCGCCGATTTGCCAACAAAAAAACTGCAAAATTACTCTTTCACCAACTCGAAGGCGAAAACACCTTTGCCGTCGGGATAGTTGTCGAGCACGGCGGAGGTGTTCGCACCGGAGAGCGAAAGCGGCACTTCGCGCAGGCGCGAGCCGTCGGTGTCGAGGGCGTAAAGTTTGTAGCCTGCAAAGTTTTTGGCAAGGGTCAAATGCGCCTTGTCGGTTCTTATCAGAAGCGGGGCATTGCCGTATTCAAGCATAATGTCGCCGTTCTGCCAGCGCATATCGGAATTTTTCAAGTCTGTGAGGTATATTACAATTATGCGCTTTGACTCGGACAGCGGTTTGGCGTCCAAGCTCGACGCCATCACAACCGCCTTGCATTCGCCGAATTTCACTTTCGCAAAATCGCCCGAAAGTTCGGCAGCGGGCTGTCCCGCCAGAACCTCGCTGCGGGCGGTCTTAACCTTGAAAGAAAGTTTTTGCGCGTCTATGGACATTTCGCCCGTAGAGCAAATCTGAGTTTTGGCGGAGGTATCGAATGCGGCTTTCCCCGCCTTTTTAAAGGCGAGAACTTTTTGGACAAGGTCGGGGTCGTCGAGGGCTACGGTCGGAACGCCCAGCTTCAAAGACTCGTCAACGACGACTGCCGCCGCGGCATTTGCGGGCAGCTTTATGTCTTCCGGCTTCTTGTAGACTATCGTGCCCAATTTCGTCAACAGCGACATATCCGCATAGCTGCCGCCCTGCGTTTGGTAGGGTCTGTACCCGTGTTTTTTGACGAAGGGCAAATTTGTATCGAAAATGTCGGCGGGCAGCAGCAGCGGCACGGGGTGGTTTGATGCGGAAACGTCGCCGCGGACAAACAACATTGACGCGGCGATTTCCGAAACCGCGCGCAGGGGATCGCCCGCCACATCGAAACCGCCGACCAAACCGCCGCAACTGATGGAGCGGGCATCGTGCGAGTACGTGAAGCGGCAAATCATATCGAAATCCTGAAATGCTGCGTTTGCCGAAACTATGAATGCGCCCTCGGTACCCGACCCACCGTTGAGCAGGTAGTCCCACTCTGTTACGGCCATCGGCTTGCGGAGATGCGCGTTGTACGCCGTGCGCGGGAACGCGCCGCCGTAGGAGGCAAAAGAGTGTCTTTTATTGAAAATCTGCGGGTTGCGCCACGCTTTGAGCAGGAATGTCGGGTGGTCTTGGTAGGCGTGGGTGTCTACAAGGTCGTAATTGTCGGCGATAACGCTGAGGAAGAAGGAGCGGTTCAAATTCTGGTCCGTAAGCATTGCCTTTACACCGATTGAGCGCAGGTAGTCGCGCATTTCGGCGTAGTACTTCATATACTCCGACTTCATGAAACCCGCCTCGCGGGCGTCGGTGTGGTCAAGTTTGTTTTCGGCAAGATACGCTTTGTAGCGTTTCTGCAACAAGCCGGCGGTTGCGCCCTTGCATACGGAACCGAAGGCGTTTTCGTTGACAATGGAGAGGTTGACAAGCGCGGGATCGTCTTTGATGGCGAGCCCCGTGTACGGGTTCTTTGTACAGAGCAAATCTTTGGCGAAGCGTTTCAGCAGCGCCTTGCCCGATTTTGTGAACATCAGCGCGCCCTTGTTGTCTTCGTTGACGCTGCCCGCGGGGAATTCGGGAATCTGTTCGGGGGCAAGTCTGCGCATTGTGAACAAATCGGTTGTAATATAGATGCCGCGTTCGCGGAATTTCGCCCAGAGATAGAACATTCTGTCGAGCGCGTCGACGTCGAATTCCGAAGAGCGCCCGCCGTCCTTGAGAATGAGAAAGTCGAAGTGGTGGAAGCGCACGATGTTGTAGCCGCGCACTACGAAAT
The DNA here is from genome assembly GCA_052273125.1 of Candidatus Merdousia sp. GTDB lineage: Bacteria > Verrucomicrobiota > Verrucomicrobiia > Opitutales > Intestinicryptomonadaceae > Merdousia. The sequence continues at coordinate 3,171 of DAVZIV010000024.1, forward strand.
CGTCGGCGAGCTTTTCGGCGAGTTCCTTCGGCGGAACGGCGCAGCTCATGCAGATGTTTGCGCCGTAGAAACGCACGTGTTTTTCGGGGGCTTTCTCGAAGAAAAAGTTTCCGTCGCGAGCCATTACCCTGCCGTATTTGCCCGCGGGGGCGTCGAGCACCCAAGACATATCCAAAGCGCTCCCGCGCTTGAACGGGCGCTTGAACTCTATCGGCTTGTAGATGTCGGACTCCGCCGTTATCTGCTGGGGGGCAAACTTGCTTCTAAGCGAGTTTTTCGCGAACGTCGCCGCGTATATTTTAAGATCGGCGTTCGAGCGCAAAGCAACGCTGTTTATACGCCCTTTGGGCATGGGAATTTCGAGCATATAGATGTTCAACGGCTTGCCGCCGCGCACGGTGCTCCACGCCAAAACGGCGTCTTCGGGAACTTTCGGGGAATTGAAAAGTCCTATGCTTTTTGCGGTTATCTTGTGCGAAAATTCGCCGGCGGAGCTCGAAACAAACGCAGTGGCAACCTCGGAGGCGTCCGGAATGGAATCGGCGGAGGCAAGCACATAGAGGAATTTTGCGCTCTTGTTAAACGGCAGAACAATTCCCTGCCCCACGTGAATTGCCGCCGCGGAATTTTCGGGCACTTTAAACCAGACCCACTGGATTTTTTGCCCGCCGGCCGGCAGCAGCTTTTCGGCGCGCGCGTTTAGGTACTTTTTGTCTATCGCTACGGGACAGAACGCGTTGTCGCGGTAGGAAACGTTCAAATCGCATTTGCCGTCGGAATCGAAAATCGGGTAGATTTCCGCATAGAGGCGCACGAACGGCCATTCGTAGCGTCTGTAAACCTTTGCCTTCATAGCGCCGGCAAACGAAATCACGCCGTCGACAAGCTCCAGCTTCACGGAGCTTGCAACGTCGTAATCGCCGCATTGGGCGCGCTCGCCGTTTACGAGAATGCACTCCGTCTTGTAAATCGGCGCGGGCAGCCTTGTGCGGTAGAAAAAATTTTCCGACGCGCCCGACGCCCCCAATTCAATCTTGAATGAATTGCTTTTCTTGGGCAGATTTTTTTGAAAAACACCGAACTTTTGCGTCTTGAACTCGACGGTATCAGCCGTCTGTCTTGAAGGGGAGAGCTTGGCGTCTGTTGCGCCGTCGAACGCCGACATGCTAAATTCGCCGACTTTGAAGCCGCCGTTTGCAAGTTCCAGTTTTTCGGCGCCAAGCGGCAGGACAAAAATCAGTGCCGCCAGCGCAATTATTATAGTCGTTTTTTTCATATATGGCTTGTTATTGGTGTTGTCCGTTTTTGTGCGGACTTTGAATCAGTTCCCGTTGTCGGGCGTGAAATCTATGCATTCGCCGTTGTCGAGAAAGCGGAACACCCTGCCGTCGAAGAGCCCGACCTCTATTCCGCCGTTGCGCCGCTTTGCAAGCGAGCGGATTTTTGCGCCTATGAAGCGCGTTTCAAACGCCTCGCGAATGTGCGGCGGGACGGACTGCAAGCCTATGCCAGTTTTGGAATTTTCCACACTGCGCCAGTACCCGTCGGAGTCGAAGCGCACGCGCGTGGAATCGGAAAGTTCAACTATGTAGTCTGGAAAGAAGAACGAGCCGTCGTCGGCAACGGATACAACCCGCCCCGTCGGCATGTGCGAATTCAGAAACGCGACTGCCCTCGGCGCGAGTTTGGAAATTTCGACCTCTTTTGCCGCCGCTGCCAACGCCGCCAAAGCAAATGCAATAAATGCCGATATGTGTCTTTTTATGCGAAAAGCTCCCATCTTAAATCCTGCGCAAATTGGGTATTGCCAAAACAAAAAATGGCAACAAAAAACTTGAAAAATAACCCGAGCCGTGAAGAATCCCCCCTACCTTATAATCGACTAACTTCCCTATCAAACCAATATATGATTATTGCAATAACCGTTGTGTTCGTAATCGGGTATTTGATGATTACGCTCGAGCATAAAACGCGAATCGACAAGGCGGCGGTCGCCGTGTTGATGGGCATGATTCTCTGGATGATGTACTCGATGTGCCCCGATTCGCTGATAGCCTCTTCGGCGCCCGCGTCGTTCAGGCATTTTCTGGAGATAAATCCCGACATTGCAAGAGCCGACCTGCACGCGCAGTGTTCAAAATTCATCTCGCAATTCCAGATTCCCAACACCCTCGGCGACGTCGTTCAGATAATATTCTACCTCATAGCCGCGATGACCATCGTGGAGCTTATCGACGTTCACGGCGGCTTCAACTGCATAACCGAGCGCATAAAAACGCGCAATAAAACAAAGCTTTTGATAATTATTGCAACGCTGACGTTCTTTCTCTCTGCGGTGCTCGACAATCTCACGACGGCCATTGTTATGACAATGCTTTTGCGCAAGATTGTTGTGGACAAGCGCGAACGCTGGATTTACGCGGGCATTGTAATTGCCGCGGCAAACAGCGGCGGCGCGTGGTCGCCCATCGGAGACGTGACCACCATTATGCTTTGGGTCAACGACAACGTCACTTCCGAATATCTCGTCAAGCATCTATTTCTGCCGTCGCTTGTTTCGATAGCCGTTCCCGTGGCGCTTGTCGCCTTCAAGCTCGGGCGCGGCAACGTCAGCATTCCCGAAGTCGAAGACACCGACAAGTACAACCCGTATGTGACCGCCGGCGAGCGCAACACCATTTTGATTCTCGGCATAGGCGGTCTGCTATCCATTCCCGTATTCAAGGCAATCACGCATTTGCCGCCGTTTATGGGCGCGTTGTTCGCCCTCGGCGTGATTTGGGTTTACGTCGGCATTATGTACGACGTCAAGACGTACGCCCCCGAATCCAAGAAATTCAGGATTACGCGCGTGCTTCAGCGCATAGACTTTGCCACAATTCTATTTTTCCTCGGTATTTTGATGGCGGTTGCCGTGCTGCAGGCTGTCGGTGTGCTTTCCGTAGTCGCGCGCTATCTCGACACCGAATTGCACAACATCTACATTATAAACGCCACAATCGGTATGCTTTCGTCCGTTGTGGACAATGTGCCGCTTGTCGCAGGTGCTATGGGTATGTATGATATGCCCACTTACGACATCATCAATGCCGCGAAAGATTCCGCCTATCTTGCGCAATTTGTCCAGAACGGCGCGTTTTGGCTGCTGTTGACCTACTGTGCGGGTGTCGGCGGAAGCATTTTGATTATCGGTTCGGCAGCGGGCGTTGTTGTAATGGGCTTGGAAAAAATTACCTTTGTTTGGTATTTAAGAAATTTCTCTCCCATCATTGTGGCAGGCTATTTCGCGGGTATTTTAACCTTCGCCCTCCAATCTCTCCTCTGACTTTTTTTTCTTGTGGCGCGGCGATGCGCATAGCGCAAACCGCCGCTTTGTCTGGGATTATCACAAGGTAAAAAACTGACAAAGCGGGGGAAGTATTTCGCAGACGCGAAATCCCCCGCGCAAAAAGATAAAAATTTTTTCGCCTTGCGAGAATCCCAGTCAAAGCGGCGGAAACATTTTCGCTTCGCGAAAATCCCCGCGCCAAAAGATAAAATTATCTGATTTTGTCGAGAATAAAGCCTGAAATGTGGAGTAGCGTTTTTTCGGGAATCAGACGCACAAGTACGGTTTGGAGTTTGTTGAGAACCCCGACAACAACAATGGGACGATTTTTTGAAAGAGCGTTAAAAGCCGCGTCTACAACGTGGTGCGGTTTGTGCCCGAACCAAGACGGCATGGGCGCGGAATCAAACCCCGCCGCCTTGTAAAACATACTCGACGTCGGACCGGGGCAGACACACAGGCATTTTGCGCCGCTTTTGCGCATTTCGTAGGCAAGCGAAAGAGAGAGGCTCTTTACATACGCCTTTGTCGCCGCGTAGACGGAAAGCCGCGGACACGGCTGAAACGCCGCCGTGCTTGCCATGTTTATAATGGCGCCTTTTTGGGCGGCTATCTCGGGCAAAAACTCCGCACACAATGCAGTGAGGGCGCGCACGTTCAAGTCAGTCATTTTCAGGTTGCGTTCAAGCGAGGGAGACGGAAATTCGCCGTATGCGCCGAAGCCCGCGTTGTTTATAAGCAGAATGCGCGGGGTTTTGCCGGCAAAGATTGCCGACAAACTGCGCTTGATTCGGGCGGCGGCTTTTTCAAGCTCGGCGGAGTCGGAAAGGTCGCAGTCTATGGAGGCGAAATTCGGCGAACTCTCAAATTTAGTCGGCGTGCGCGAAATATTGAAAACGCGCAGTTGCTTCCCCGCGCTTTTTGCGGCGGAAAGTATTCGGGCGGCGAACTCCTCGCCAATTCCAGACGAAGCTCCCGTTATTATGGCGGCGTCGTATTTGCAAATTTCGGCGTTCGATTTTCCATCTTTACTCATACATTTAGCTTGACATTTTTTGTACCGAATGCGATACTATTTTCATTCCGAGGGGGGCGATTCTTTTTTAAGGAGCGCATGTTGGCTTTGGGAGACGAAAAAAGTTCTTTGAAAAAAATCGGCTGATTCGGAACAATTTTTTTGCGAATATGTCGATATGAAAGCGCGGGGGCGAAAAAGCCGAACCGCGAAAACATTTCCCCGCCGCCCAAGAAACGGCGGGGCAAAACACAAAAACGCGCCCGAATCCCGCCCCGAACGGAGGGACGAAGGCTCTTAACCTGAAAGGACAAAATGGATAACGAAATCATCATATCGGGACAAAACTTGGATCTCACCGACTCCCTCAAGGAGAGTGTCAGAAATAAAATGTCCAAACTCTTCACTCACGACGACAGAATCATCAGGCTGAGAATAGAGTTGTCCTACCAGCCTAACAAACACCACCACAACGAGTTTGTTGCAAAGGGCAGAATCGAAATTCAGGGCCCCGATATGATTATTGCAGTTGCCACGGACGACATGTACAAATCAATCGACGAGCTGATTGTAAAACTCGCCAGAAAGATTCGCCGCCGCCACAGGTTGGAGCGCATCAAGCGCAAGGCTTGTTAAAAACAAGAAGACAAAGCAAAAAAGCACAATGAAAGTTGTGCTTTTTTTTGCGGTTCGCCGAATGCAAAAATGGCGGGTTTGCCGAAAAAAGATCCGCGGGTTTGCCGACGCCGAAGGTCGCGGTTTGCGAACGCGAAAGTCGGCGCCGCGTCTATTTTTTCATATCGCGCACGGAGAGAACCTGCCCCTCTTTACGGAGTGTACGGGCAAGCTCGCGGTAGTTGATGTCCTGAACGGCTCGGGCGGAATCAATGCACTGGACGGCAGCAGCAGCCGCGGAGTGTCCCAAAATCATAAAAACGGGTTCCATTCTGATTGAGCCGTAGGCGATGTGCGATGCCGAAACGGCGCAGACAACAAAGAGATTTTGGCAGTCGCCGCGCTTGGGAATGATTGAGCCGTAGGCGATTTGATAGGGACCGCTCTGCCACAGGGGAACTTGAACGTCGCCCTCGTTTTGGACAAAACCGTTTTCATCTACATAGCGCGAAGTGTTGTGGGAGTCGAGCGTGTAAGAGCCCATTCCGATTGATTCGGGGGTAGCCTTTGTATTTTGGCAGTCGTGCTGCGTCATAACGTAGTCGCCGACAAGCCTGCGGGCTTCGCGTATGTACATATAGAACGGCCAGTTGCCCGATGACTGGAATTCGTCTTTGGGAAGCCCGAGTTTCTTTATTCTCTCCCTGAACCCCTTCGGCGTGCGCGTGTCGGTCTTCCAGAAGTAGAGCAAGCCCAGATGGTAGTCCCTGTGGGCTTTGGCTATTTTTGCGCGCTCTTCGTAGGAGGCTTCGGGATAATTGTAGCCGATGAAGTCGGTCGAGAAAGCGCCGTTGTTGTTGATGTCTGTCTTGCCGTTTGGCATGCGGGAAATAATCAGCGGGAACGCGTCGGGGCACTGCTCGAACCAGCGGCCGCAAAGCTCGAAATCTTCGGGATTGTAGTTTTCGGGCTTTTGAAGCTCAATTTTGTTGGGCGCGTAGTCGGTAAGGCACATGCGGTAGTTGTACGCCTGAACCTTTTTGTCCGCCGAACCGTTTGCAAGCGGTTTTTCGGCCAAAACGTATTTGAGCAGCCCGCTCGATTTGTCGCCCCTGATTTTGTAGGGGTCGACTTTTACTCCGAAGTTGTGGTAGTTGTGGCGGAGAGTGTCGCGGAAGCCGTTGTAGTCTTCGCCGTATTTTTCGTTGCCCTCGCGCCCGATTGTGTACGAACAACCCGAAGACGCCATCAAATCGCCCTCGAACGTGGCGTCTATGAACATTTTGCCCGAATACTTTTTGCCGCTTAGCGTCGTGATGGATTTTATCATTTTGCCGCATTTTTCAACGCCGCTTTTTCTGTCGAGAAATTCGCCGCGGTGGACTATGATGTTGGGGTATTCGGCAAGCCAATGATTGTAGACCCACGTTGCAATGCGCGGCTCGAAAATCCACATTGTCTGCTCCTTGTCGTTGACGGCCTTTGTGCCCTGCCCCGCGACCTTGAAATCTTCGCGCTTTTGCACATACCAATTCTGAGGCTTTAAATATTCCTTGTAGACGCGCTTGTAAAATTCGCGCGACAACCCGCCGATAACCGCCGTTTTGCCCGAGTCGGTAAAGCCCAAGCCCGAGGCGCTCATTGCTCCCAATTCCATATCGGGGGAAACCATATAGACTTTCTTGCCCGATTTTGCCGCGCGGATTGCCGAAACTACCGCCGCCGATGTTCCGCCGTAAATTACGACATCGCCCGAAAACGCAGCCGCAGGCGTTCCCAGAACTTGCAATACCGAAATCGACATTGCAACCGACATAAATATGGATTTTACAACAGATTTCATACGCGGAAAATTCCGACACAAACGCGGCACAATTTCAACAAAATAAAAAAAAGGGGAGACCGAGTTGCGGTTTCCCCTGCAAGCAAAAACTACTATTGAAAATTAGAAGCCCTGAGCAATCATAGCTGAGGCAACCTTCTTGAAGCCCGCAATGTTTGCGCCGTTCATATAGTCGCCGGGCGTGCCGTATTCGGCAGCCGCCTCGAGAGCGTTCTTGTGGATGCTGCGCATGATGTTGTGGAGTTTTTCGTCCACTTCTTCGCGCGTCCAGCTCAGGCGGATTGCATTCTGCGACATTTCCAAGCCCGATGTTGCAACGCCGCCGGCGTTGGAAGCCTTGCCGGGAGCATAGAGAATCTTTGCGGCCTTGTAGACTTCGATAGCTTCGGGAGTGGAGGGCATATTTGCGCCTTCGGAAACGCATTTGCAGCCGTTGGCAATCAAATCCTTTGCATTCTGCGCGTCGATTTCGTTCTGCGTAGCCGAGGGCATAGCAACGTCGGCCTTTGTCAAGCCCCACGGGCGTTTGCCTTCGTAGTACTTGGCTGTGGGGAACTTTTTGGCGTATTCGGCAATTCTGCCGCGCTTGTTGTTCTTGAGGTCGAATACGAAAGCCAACTTTTCGGCGTCGATACCGTCTTCGTCGATAATCGTGCCGTTGGAGTCGGACATCGAAAGCGGCTTTGCGCCCAACTGAATGAGCTTTTCAACCGTGTACTGGGCGACATTGCCCGAACCGGAAACCAAAACTCTCTTGCCTTCAAAGCTTTCGCCCTTTGTTGCCAACATTTCCTGAGCGAAGTACGTGTTGCCGTAGCCCGTCGCCTCGGGACGAATGAGCGAGCCGCCCCATTCGAGACCCTTGCCCGTCAAAACGCTGTCGTAGGAATTTCTGCAGCGCTTGTACTGTCCGAAGAGGTAGCCGATTTCGCGGCCGCCTACGCCGATGTCGCCGGCGGGAACGTCAGTATTGGGGCCGATATGCCTGTAAAGTTCGCGCATGAAGCTGTTGCAGAAGTTGCGCACTTCGTTGTCGGACTTGCCCTTGGGGTCGAAGTTTGAACCGCCCTTGCCGCCGCCCATGGGAAGCGTTGTCAGCGAGTTCTTGAATACCTGTTCAAAGCCCAGGAACTTGAGAATACC
>DAVZIV010000025.1:0-10567 GCA_052273125.1 Candidatus Merdousia sp.
TATATTTGTGTGTAGAGTTTTGTTTCGGCGCGGGGTTTGTTCAAGCCAAAAATCGCGCGCCAGCCAAAACTTTGCGCGTGGAGAACGCCGATATGCGCTTGCCTTCGTAGGCGGGGTCGCCGAAGAGTTTTTGCAGGTCGAATTCGGCGTCGGGCAGAATTTTGTTTTGAACCAGCGCGTCTTCAAGCGCGCCGCCCTTGAAGTATATCACGCCGTTTTCGAGATTGCCCTTCCTGCCGTGTCGCAGGCGCTTTTTCACGAACGAAAAGAACAGCGGCAGCGCGCAGACGGAGCGCCCCGTGGCGTAGTCGAAGGAGTCTTTGCGCTCTTCTATGCGCGTGTTGAACGCGGCGGCGTTGGGCAGGTTTAGCTCGGCAATCATTTCCGAAATCGCCCTGATTTTCTTTCCGACGCCGTCGAACATCAGAACTTCCGCCTGCGGGTAGAGAATGGCCTCCACAATCCCCGGAAGCCCGCCGCCCGTGCCGACGTCGGCAATGCGCGCGCCTTTGTCGGGCGTGAAAAACTTGGAGATTGCCGCGCAGAAAGCTATGTGGCGGTATTCAAGCTCGTCGGTATCCTTGCGGGAAAGCAGGTTGATTTTTGCGTTGGTCTCGCGCAGGAGGGCGGCAAAGTGGCTGAATTTTTCAAGCACTTCGGGCGGAAAGTCGAACTTTTCGTAGGGGGAAACCATCAGAAAATTTCCTCGGGAATAAAGAAGCGCGCAATTTCGATGTTTGCGTTTTCGGCACAATCGGAGGCGTGCGCTATGTTCTCGCGCGAGTTCAGCCCGAAGTCTCCCCTGATTGTTCCCGCGGGCGCTTCGAGCGAGCTCGTGCAGCCGAGGAGCTTGCGAACGCGCGCCACGGCGCTGTCGCCTTCAAGCACCATCAAAATTACGGGTTTGCGCTGCATAAACTCCACCAGCGGCGGATAGTACGGCTTGTCCACGATGTGCGCGTAGTGTTCGCGCAGTATTTCCTCTGGTATGCGGGCCATTTTGCAGGCGACAATTTCCAGACCCGCGTTCAGGAAACGCTTGAGCACTTCGGGCATTAAATGCCTTTCCATGCAGTCGGGTTTGAGAATTACGAAGGTTCTTTCCATAATGGCGTTGTTTTAACAATTTTTGCGCGTTCTCTTCAACCAAATTTTTGGGCGTTCGGCGGAGCTTTTGGCTCGGAAAATTTTTAATTGCAAAAGCGGCGCGATTTTTGTTCTATGAAACTATGAAAAGAGCAAGAAAAGGTTTTTCCGTTGTAGAGGTGTTTTTGGTTCTGGTTATTTTGGGCTTGGTTGCGGCGGTTTTCGTGCCCGCCTCGCTTAGAATTCACGACAAGGTTCGCTTCAACATGATAGGAAAGAATCTCGACATTCTCGTTTCCGACGCAAAGGGGTACATGATTGACCACAACATTTCGCAGGTCTCGTACGACACCCTCGTTTCCGAAAAATTGATGAAGCCGCTTGTCTCGGTCAAGGGCGAAAAATACGAGGGCATTGTCATTAAAAACGGCGGCGGTTCGCTGAAGCTGAAATTCCCAGACGGCTCGGTTTTGGAGCGCAACTACTAAGCGCGGCGGACGCTCGCGGCACTTGCGCTTTGAGGCTTCCGCGCCTTTCGGGTTTTTGCAACGCGCGCCAGATGTGCGGTTTTAATTCCCCGAATTTTCTGGTAAAAAGCGCCGGTTTTTTTATTCGGCGTTTTGTTGTTTATGGGCGGATTTTTTGCGCGTCGGCGGTGCGCGCGCAGTTTCGTCGAATGTTTGCGCGTGACGGCTTCAAACATTAAGCATTATTCCTATGTTTTAGCCGGAGACAAAAAACGCCCGAAATTTTGCGTTCTTTCGGGCGTCTTGTAGCCGCTATTTTACCAGCTCCAAAAAATTCTTTATCTGCTGGGCGGTAAGTTCCGGGTTGGGCATTCCTATTCCCCTGCGCATTGCAAAGGCGCGCCTGAGGTTGAACACCGAGCGCCAGTCGGGCTTTGCCTTCGGGCAGATTTTGAGAACGTCGGCGTCGGATAGCTCGTTTATGGGCGTTTTTGTCTTTTCGGAGAGCGCCACGAGTTCGCCCACCATATGGTGCGCGTTTCTAAACGGCACGCCGAGGCTTACAAAGTAGTCGGCGAGGTCGGTCGCAAGAAGCAGCGGGTCTGCGACGGCGGCTGCGCATTTCTCGGCGTTGAATTCAATGTCGCGGGCGCAGGCAGTGAGCACGTCGAGGCAGAGAGTCGCCTGTTTGAAAGAGTCGAACACGGGCGGCTTGTCTTCCTGAAGGTCGCGGTTGTATGTCAGCGGAAGCCCCTTGACAAGCGTCATCAGCGCGGTGAGGTTGCCTATCATTCTTGCCGATTTGCCGCGCATAAGCTCGAAAGAGTCGGGGTTCTTTTTCTGCGGCATCAGCGACGAGCCCGTGGTGAACGCGTCGGGCAGCTTTACGAACGCAAACTCCGACGTGTTCCAGATTATCACGTCTTCGGCGACTCTGCTGAAGTGCACGCCCAGCGTCGCGCAGGCGAAGGCGAACTCGAAAAACACGTCGCGGTCGGCGACGGCGTCCATCGAGTTGCCCGTGAGAATGGGGTTGCCGTCTTCGTCGGTAAAGCCCATGTATTCGGCGGAGAGGGCGCGGTCAATGGGAAGCGTAGTTCCCGCTATTGCGCCGCTTCCCAGCGGCGAGACGTTTGCGCCGTCGAAGACGAACGAAAAGCGTTCGATGTCGCGGTAGAACATTTCGCACCATGCAAGTATGTGGTGCGCCACGCTCACGGGCTGGGCGCGCTGCATGTGCGTGTATCCCGGAACGTGGATTTCGGCGTTTTTCTGCGCGAGTTTCAGGAGTGCGGCTATGAGCTTTTTGAGGCGAGCGCGCATGTCGTTCGCGGCGAATTTGAAGAACAGGCGCATATCCGTTGCAACTTGGTCGTTGCGGCTGCGGGCGGTGTGCAGCTTGGCGGCTGCGGGCACCATTTTTGTCAGCGCCTGCTCTATGTTCATGTGCACGTCTTCGAATTCCTTTTTCCACTCGAATTCGCCTGCGCGTATTTGTTTGAGAACGGTTTGCAGACCCGCCTTAATCTGCGCAAATTCCGCCTTTGTAATTATACCCGTTTGCGAGAGCATTTTTGCGTGCGCGGTTGAGCCTGCTATGTCGAATTCCGCAAGCGCGCGGTCGAACGAGACCGATTCGCCGAAGTCGAGCATAAGTTCGCTCGGGGCTTGCGAAAATCTTCCGCCCCACGTTGCCTGCGATTGTTTCACTACGGATTTGTCTTTGCTTTTTTTCATTTTTTGCGCTTAGTTTTTTGAAATTTTTTGTCCCGTAAAATTTTTCCCGAACCCGCTTTGTCGATCCGCGCCGTTTGTCAGAATATTTCGGCGGGGTTTGCCTTCCTTAGTTTGCGCGTTGCCAGAAGTCCCGCGGCTACGCACATTCCGACGGTCAGCGCGAACACCAAAAGCAGGCTTGTAGCCGACATATAAGTGGGCATATTCGCCATGTCGCGCGTGAGCTTGTACAGCAGCGCCGCCAGAAGCGTTCCCGGAATGAAGCCCGCCACCGAGAGTATCACCGATTCCTGAATGATTGTCCACACAAAGAACCCGTCGCCGAACCCTATTGCCTTGAGCGTTGCATATTCGGGGATATGGTCGGAAACGTCGGTGTAGAGGATTTGGTAGACGATCACCGCGCCCACGAATATTGCAACTGCCATGGACGCGCCGATTACAAACCCAATCGGCGTGCGAACCGCCCAGTACTCTTTTTCGTTTTCTATGTATTGGGCTTTTGTCATTACCGACACGTCTTCGGGCAGGATTTTTTTGAGCTTTTTTACGGCGGCGTCTGCGTCTGCGCCCTTTTTGAGTTTGATTGCTCCGACGTCTGCCACGGTGTCTTTTGCATGCGGCCAGATGTCGAGCAGGGTGTCTATGCTCATCAGCACGTTGCCGTCGGCGGCGAAAGTTGCGCCTATCGACACCAAGTCTTTTATCTCCACTCCGTGTCCGGCAATTTCGGTTTTTACTTTGCCCTCTTTTGCGAATTTCGCGCACACGTCGCCGTACTGCTGGCGCGAGAGTTTGTCGAACGCCACGCTCGAGCGCATTTTCAGGTTTTGCGCCGCCGCCTGTATGTCGGGCGAGAGGAACGTGCTTTTCGACGGGTCGAAGGCTATCAGGAATATGTCGCGCTCTTTGCCGTTGTCGGGGTTTCTAAACGACGCGCAGCCGAGTTTTACGGGCGAAGCCGAAACCACTTCTTCAAGCGCCCTGCTTTGGTGCAGGCGCACGGTCGGGAATCCGCGCCCAACGCCGAAATATTCGTAGTGGTAGCCCACCATGACTATGTCGGCGTCAAGCAGCGTAAGCGGGCCTACGACCTGTTTGAAAAGCGCCTTTTGCAGCCCCATCTGAAAAAGCATCATTGCAACGGCGAACATTATGCCGGCTATTGCCACGAAGAAGCGCTTGCGCTCTCCCGTCAGTTGCAGCCACGCCAGCGGAATGCCCAGCGGAACGAGTTTTTCAAAAAGACTTTTTCCCCTTTTAGCCACTGTTTACCGAGCCGAAATTCTCACGTCCACCCGCGAGCCTATCAGCTTTGCAAACGGTTCGGGTGTGTCGAGTTTGATTTTGGCGCGCACAACGCGCAGGTTTGAAAAATCCGACGGGTCGGAGCTGAAAACCTTGTTTGTTTTCACCATGCGGGAGAGTTCAACGACCTTCCCGGTAAATGTTTTTCCGCCGAGCGCCTCCGAGGAAATTTGCGCGCTCTGCCCGACTTTTACTTTTGAAATGTCAGAGACGTACACTTCCGCCTCGGCGAAGATTTCGCTTGAGTCGGCAATTTCGCATATGCCCTCCATCGGCACGATTTCGCCGTTTCTTACGTGCGTTTCAAGGACGCGCCCGCCGATGGGGGTTTTCACGAAGTAGGCTTGGTGCATTTTCCGCGCCTCGTCTACTGCCGCCTGCGCCTCCGCAACAATGTCGTTTTGGTTCTTTTCCACCAGAGGCAGCATTGCTCGCGCCTGTGCTATGCGGCGCAGGAGACCCGTATGCTGGTACTCAAGCTCCTCGCGCTCGCGGCGCGGAGGGTCTTTTTCCGTCAGCACGTTTGAAATCTGCTGCGCTTCGCCCTGAAGGTCTGCTATGAAATTCTTTTGCTGGAGAACTTTGATGTCGCGCGCGGACTTTGCCGTTTCAAGCGCGGCTTCGGCTCTCGCAAGCGCCGCCGCGGCAGTGTCTTCGCCCGATATTATCGCGACCGTGTCGCCCGCCTTGAGTATGTCGCCTGCGGAAATTTTCAGCTCCCGCACGACTGCCTGTGCGCCCGATGGCGCCGTAGCCGCCAGCTTTTGCACTCTTTCCTTCGGTACTATTCTTCCCGAACACGCCACAAAATCCGCCTGCTGCGCGGAGAGCGCCGCTGCAATTATCGTCAGAAAAGCCGTTGCCAATATTTTCATGGCGCCAGTATTTACAACTTGCGCGTTTTTACAATAAAGAAATACCGTCGCCGCCCAAATTTTTCTTGTAAAAGGCGCGGGCATCGGCAGTATGGATTCTCGTATGAGAACTCTTGCACATATAGGTATTCCTCAAAAATCAAAACCCGCAAAGGCGACCTATCTCGCCGATGCAAAGCTTTACATAACCGATCCGGCCGACAGCAAAAACAACATCGAGTTTCTCTTTTTTGAACCCGAATGCAAGATGCCCGAGCTTATTAAAAGCTCCACGCACATTGCCTACATTGTCGACGACATCGACGCCGAGTTAAAGGGGGCGGAAGTATTGGTAGAGCCGTTCGACCCGTTGCCGAATGTCAAGGCGGCGTTCATCAAGGAGGACGGGTTGCCCATCGAGCTCATGCAAGTAAAAGCCTGAAATTGGCTTTTACTAAAAAAGCTGCGAGGGCTTGCTTTTGAATTGAATTTTTCTTTTTTGATATAGAAATTCTCCACATTTAGAAGAAAAATTCAAAAGTTGCGAGGTTCGGTTATTATTCGGTTTTAACTTCGACTCACGGGCGTTAAGCCCGCTACGCTCGTTAAAACGCGAATTCTAATCCGAACCTCGCAACTTTTTTCAATCCCACGCCGGTCCTAAGCTGATGTTATTTTTTTAGTCAAGCTGTTCAGAAGAGTTGGGTATTCTGAATTTGAAAGCGTTGTATTTGAGTAATAATTCCAAAACTGGGATAGCGATTTGAGCGAAAGCCTTTCAATGGAAACCCGCCCAGCGGGGCAAAGCGTGGTAAAATTGATTGCGTGTGATAATCCCAAGCAAAGCGGCGGAGAATTTTTGCTTCGCAAAAATCCGCCGCGCCAAAGGACAAAAAATGAAGAGAATATTGATTGTAGTTTGTATGTTTTTTGCCGCGATGGTGTCGGCGGAAACGGTCGTAGATATAACGACGCTCGGCGCGGGTTGCGACGGGCGCGACAGCACGCCCGCGGTGCAAAAAGCGCTTGCTGTGGCGGCTACAGCTTCGGATTCCGTCGTGATAAAGTTTCCGAAGGGACGGTACGATTTCGCTCCGCATTTCGCCGGTGAAGACTACCTCTTTATCAGCAACAACGACGAAGGCCTAAAGCGCGTAATTTTCAATCTGCGCGGCCTGAAAAACATAACAATAGACGGCTGCGGCTCGGAATTCATATTCCACGGGCTTGTAATTCCGTTTTGCGTGAAAAGTTCGGCGAATATCAAATTCAAAGATTTCACCGTAGATTTTTTCCGCCCCCACCACAGCGAGGCAAAAGTTGTTTCCTCCAAACCCGGCGAGACCGTTTTGGAGATAAACAACGCCGAATATCCCTTTGATGTCCGCAATGGCGTCCTGATGTTTTTCGGCAAGCCCGACCCGCTCTTCCCCGACGATCAGCGCAAGGTTATGTACCCGTATAAACGCATAAACGAATTCGACGCCGCGAAAAAGGAGCTCGCCTACAGGACTCCCGACAGAAACGTATTTCCTGCCATTCCCGCAAAAAAATTGTCGGAAAACCGCGTGGCTGTAATGCACCCGACTCTGTTGCCGAAGGTCGGCAATGTTTTGGTATTCCAGCCGCAGAGGCGCGACTGTCCCGATTTCGTCATAACCGACGCCGCAGGGGTTTTGCTTGAAAATTTGATTGTGCATTCGGCAAACTCGATGGGCGTTTTGGGCGAAAATTCCGCCGACATAACCGTGCGCAACTGCAAATTCACTCCGCGCAAAGACCGATATTTAAGCTGTGGTTGCGACGCCACGCACTTTGTCAACTGCACCGGCAAGATAGTGCTTGAAAACAATCTTTTTGAAAACCAGCTTGACGACGCCACAAACATTCACGGCATCTACGAGCAGATTGTCTCCATCGACGGCAATACGGTAATCACGCGCCTTGTACATGTCCATCAATACGGTTTTGAAACGTTCAGTGTCGGGCAGCGCGTTGAGTTTGTTGACGGACAGAGTATTGTAAAGCTTGGCGAAGGCGAAATAGAATCGGTTGAGCGCATCAACAAAGAGTACAAGCGCCTGACATTTAAAAACGACGTTCCTAAATCCGTCGAGGCAAAGGACGCCGTAGCCGTTATTAGAAAATATCCCGAAGTGTTAATTTCAAATAACATTATCCGCAACAACCGCGCGCGGGGCATTTTGTTAAATTCGCGCGGCAAGACGGTTGTCCGCAAAAATTATTTTCACGCTTCGGGCACGGCGATTTTGTTCGAGGGCGACGCTGCATTCTGGTTCGAGCAGGGGGGAGTGTCCGACTGTCTGATAACCGAAAACGTCTTCGACAACTGCGGCTACAGCGTCTGGAACAACGGCATAATTGCCGTGGATTCGGGAATCCGCGCCGACAGGGCAAAGAGCCGCTATCATAAAAATATCCGCATTGAAAACAACACGTTCAACGTTTTCGACGAATTCCCGCTGTTAAACGTTTTCTGCGTGGACGGCTTGCTTTGGCGCAACAACAAAGTCAACAAGACTACCGCGTATCCCGCGCGGAAGCTGAAAAATCCGCAGCCGTTCAAGGTTTCCGACTGCGACAACGTAAAGATTATTCCGTAATCGGGTACTCGGCGGCATTAAAAACTTGAAATGTCCGCTGCGCGCCGTAGTATTCCTGCTATGAAAAGGGTATTGCGTTTTGCCGTCTTTGCCGCGTTTGCGTTTTCGGCTTTGTTGACTTCTGCCGCGGGCGAATCCTCCGCGGACATAAAAGTGGCAAGTTTTAATATCTTGGGCGGAAATCCCAAGAAAGACTTTGCCCGCCGCAGGTCTGAGATGGGCGCGGGGCTTGTCCGCTATCACGATTTCGACATTTTCGGCACTCAGGAAATGTATCCGTGGCAGAAGGCGGTTTTTCTGGGCGACGACGGCATTTACGGCGCGCTCGGGCGGCCGTGCTGCACGCCGAAGGAAGACCCCAAATGTTGGGAGACGTGGGGCAACTACATCTTTTACAAAAAGGACAGGTTCGACGTGTTGAAGACGGGCTATTTCTGGCTTTCGCAGACGCCGCAAAAAGCCTCAAAAGGCTGGGACGAAAAACAGTACCGCATATGCAACTGGGCTGAATTTCTCGACAAAAAAACGAAAAAGACTTTCTATTTTTTCAATCTCCACAAGGCGTTGACGGACGAAGCTCTCTTGGAGTCTTCAAAGTTGGCGATGGAAAAAATCCGCGGGATTGCGGGGAAATCGCCCGTCTTTCTCACGGGAGATTTCAATGCAGAGCTTGAATCGCCCTCTATAAAAGCGTTGCTTGACGGCGGTGCGTTGTTCGACACTTGGGGGCTTTCGCAGACTCCGCCGTACGGGCCGAAAGGCTCATATATGCCCGAAATCTACAACGGCGGCAGGTGCGATTTATCCGCAAAGACTCGCGAAAAGATAGATTTCATTTTCGTCTCGCGCAACATTGCCGTGAAGAAGTGCGCAATCATTACGGACAACATTGACTGCCACTATCCCTCCGACCATTTGCCCATTACCGCGGTTGTCAATATCGGCGAATGATTCGGAACTTGGCTGCGCGGTCTGTGTTAGGAGCTTTTCGGCGCGTTTTTTTTCGCCGTCGCCGTTTGATAAAAAACTTGCCACGCCGCGCGGGCTTTGTAATATGGGCGGAAATTTTACAAACAATAATCGCATAAAATTATATGAAACCTAAGAAAGTTGCAATACTTACCGCCGGCGGTTTGGCTCCGTGCCTCTCCAGCGCAATCGGCGGACTTATCGAACGCTATACCGAAATAGACCCCTCAATAGAAATTATTTGCTATGTCGGCGGCTACAAGGGTTTGCTTTTGGGCGACAGCATAAAAGTAGACGACAAAATGCGTGCGCAAGCCCATCTGCTGCACCTTTACGGCGGCTCGCCCATCGGCAACTCGCGCGTGAAGCTCACGAACGTCAAGGATTGCGTAAAGCGCGGCTTGGTCAAGGAGGGACAGGATCCCCAGAAGGTTGCCGCAGACCAGCTTGTTAAGGACGGCGTAGACGTTCTCCACACCATCGGCGGAGACGACACCAACACTGCCGCCGCCGATTTGGCGAAATTCCTCAAGGAAAACAACTACGAGCTTACCGTAATCGGTCTGCCCAAGACAATCGACAACGACGTTTATCCCATCAAGCAGAGCCTCGGCGCCTGGACTGCCGCCGAAGAGGGCGCAAAGTTCTTCCGCAATGTCGTAGGCGAAAACGGCGCGAATCCCAGAATGCTCATCATTCACGAAGTAATGGGCAGAAACTGCGGCTGGCTGACTGCCGCCACGGCTCTGGCGTATCGCAAGCTTCTCAATCAGGGCGAATGGGCCGACGGGCTTGGTCTTACAAAAGCCCGCCGCGATGTTCACGCAATCTACATTCCCGAGATGGAGCTTGACATCAAAAAGGAAGCCGCGCGCCTCAAGCAGGTTATGGACAAGAACGACTGCGTAAACATTTTCATTTCCGAAGGCGCGGGCGTTAAAACAATCGTCGCCGAAATGGAAGCCCGCGGCGAGGAAGTCCCCAGAGACGCTTTCGGACACGTAAAGCTCGACGCCGTCAATCCCGGCAAGTGGTTCGGCAAGCAGTTTGCCGACATGATTGGCGCGGAGAAAGTCCTCGTTCAAAAGAGCGGCTATTTTGCCCGTGCAGCAGCTGCGAATGCGGACGACTTGCGCCTGATTAAAAGCTGCACCGACTTGGCTGTCGAATGCGCGTTCAAGCGCGAGGGCGGCGTGATTGGCCATGACGAAAATGCGGGCAATGTTTTGCGCGCGTGCGAATTCGAGCGCATCAAGGGCGGCAAGCCTTTTGACACCACTCAGCAGTGGTTCAAGGACTTGTTGGCAGCCATCGGCCAATAGAAAAAAGTGTGAAATTGGCTTAAAAACGCGTTTCGGAATCACCTGCCACTGCTCGCGTACTTCAGTACGCCACGCACCGTCAGTTGCTTCCAAAGCCGCGTTTTGTAAGCACAATTTGCCACTTTTTTCAAAAACGCGCGAGAGCGGCGCAGGTGCGCTTCCATCTTTTGGCGCGGCGATGCGCGCAGCGCAAATCGCCG
>DAVZIV010000026.1:0-10463 GCA_052273125.1 Candidatus Merdousia sp.
GGAACGTTGCGCACGGGCTTTATATTCGACGTTTCGGCGGGCGGGCGGCTTTTGGGCGCGCGCGTCGGCGGCGCAAGGCTTCCGCCGTTTGCCGCCCGAATTGCGGCGCGCTACTGGACGGATTTTTACGGAGACTTTTTGGGAGCGGAGACGTTCGGGCGGCTGTCCGCGCTGAAAATGGAAAAGGTTTCGGAAAAATATAGATTGTCAAAATGAGACTGTTTTTGATATTGGCTATTTTTGGCGCTTCCGCCGCGTTTTCAATGACGCTTGAGGAAAAAATGCAGTCGGCGCGCTTGCGCGCGGACATTTCAAGCGGGCTTGTAGACGGGCGTTCCGAAGCCGCCGCAGACGCTTCCGCAGCACCCGCCTCCGAAGCTTCCGCTGCCCCAAAAGGCGGGTCTTTGTCGTCCGAACGCGCTCCGAAGTATGTTGTCGATGATTCCGACTTTATCGGCGGGCACTACATCGGCAAGGTCGGCGAATCCGAGGCGGATAAAAAGCAGGTGCGCGAGAGTTTGCGCCTTGCCGAAAAATTGCTGAAGGAGAACAAGGGGCTTGTCTTCGGCGAATCGAAAATGTTTTTTGTCGCCGCGAAGGACGACCGCGACGCTGTGTCGCAGTTGCGCTACGCCGCCGCCGCGTTCGAGCACGCCCTTTTCGGACTTTTTCCCGAGGGCGCATTCGCGCCGCAGTCAATGCCGAAGATTGCCGTCAACGCGGTTGCCGCAGGCGGCGAAAGCGCGAAGGTTTTTTCGGACGGCAAAACCGTCGGCGTGAATGTCGTCTTCGACGAAAATCTATCTCTTGAGGATTTTGTCTACGCGCTGACCGATGCGGCGTTTGAGCGCTGGTCCATTGCCGATGGCGCGAAATTCAATCCGCCGTCTTGGGTGCGCGACGCCGTTGCGTACTTCGCCCTTGAGGAAATCGGGCTTGGCGTTCCGTCGGAATCGGCGCGCGTGGCGGCGGAAAATCCGTACAAGAGCCTTTCGGACATCTTCAATTATCCGCGTTCGGATTTCGACGCAAGAACCCGCGCCGCCCACGCCTACTGGCTGTTCAAGGCGCTTGTCAAAGTGGCGGACAGGCCGTCGCTGGCGGCGTTTGTTTCGGTCGTTTCCACTCAAAAACTCTCCCCTGTGGAAACGCTTGCCGAGCTTGCAAAAATGCTCGGCTTTTCGGACGGGCGCGACATTGATATGTGGCTTGGGTGCGTGATATGTTCGGAAATGTACGCGCGTTCCGGCGGCGTCGATTCCGTGGAGGCTTCGCGTCGGGAGATTCTTCGTCTGGCGTCCGTCGTGTTTTTTGAAGACGACACGCGCGTGTGCGTTCCCTTCGACGCGCTTTTCGCGCGCCCCGTTCCCGAGACCGTTTTGCGCTCGAAAATCGACGAGCTGAAATTTGCCATTCCCAAAACCAACGCCGTCTTTATGAATTCGGCGCTCGCTCTCGGGGGCGTCTACGAATGCCGCCTCAGGGGAGACCGCCGCGCCTACGACAAGGCTCTCGGGGAATTTCTCGCCGAATTTGCGCGGGCGAGGTCTGCGGCGTCCGCAGTGAAAAGGGCAATCGGCAAATGACGCCCCGCGCGTTTGAGCGGCGCAAATAGTGCTTGACTTGGGGGCGGAATTTTATAGATTTTTCCCCATTATGATGAACGCTATTATTGCATTTGGTATGCCCGGCCCGAGCGAATGGATTGTCATTCTGATTTTGGCTTTGCTGCTCTTCGGAGCCAAGCGCCTGCCCGAGTTGGCAAGGGGATTGGGAAAGTCTATCAAGGAATTCAAGCGCGCCACGAGCGAGGTTGAAGATAACATCAGGGAGGCTATGAAGGAGGAGGAAAAACCTCCGGTGCCGCCCTCCGAACAGCCCAAGGATTCCGCCGACAAGGACTCCCAAAAGTAGCTTGACGCGGTGCTGATTTCCGCCCGAGTGATAAGCGCAGGTGCCGTTGTTGCATTTGCGCGTTTTTTTCGCCCGAATTCCCGCAATGCAGGCTGGGTTTTCGGCGCGTTTTTCGGTTTGCCGCCGCCGAAGAGCCGCCGCGGACGGCGGTGTCATTTTTGCTTTAAATCGAGGTAGATTTTTTTCAGCGCGGCGTAGTCGTTGTCGCGCGATGTGGAGAGGATTTTGAAGTCGAATTTGTCCGACTGGCGGAACTCGTCGACGGCGGTTTTCATTCTGCGCTCTATTTCCTCCTGCGTTTCCGTCCCCCTTCCCGCGAGGCGCTCGCGCAGCACCGCTTCAGATTCGGGAGCTACAAACACCGTGAAGAGGCGGCCGCCTATTTCGGGATTGTTTTTGGCTATTTCGCGCCAAGTCGCCGCGCCCTGCACGTCTATGATTAGAATCTTGTCGGAATCGCCGCCGTCGGAGAGCGCTTTCTTCTGCGTTCCGTAGTAGCGGTCGTGCACCCTTGCGTATTCGTAGAAGTCGCCGCGCCTGATTCCGTTTTCAAATTCTTCGGGAGAGAGAAAATGGTAGTCTACGCCGTCCCTTTCCGCACCGCGCGGGGGGCGCGATGTAGACGTAATCACGCGTCTGATTTGCGGAAATTCCGCCATAAGTCTTTCCGAAACCGTGTTTTTTCCGCTGCCCGCTGGGCCGCTTATTACAAGAATTAGATTTCTCATGCGTAGAAAAGCGATGCAATTACAAGGGAGAGCGCGCACGCCAGAAACACGTAGCCGAGGGCTTTGGCGCGCCATTGTTTTGCGTAGACGAATTCAAAAAAATCGCGCAGGCGGTAGGGGAGCGCCCCCAGATACAAAGCCGCGCAAACCCAAACATACGTCTGGGCGACGAGCACGAGGCGCGACGCCGGCTCTTGCATGAACGCCGAGTCGAGGAACTGGCGCGAGGCAAGCAGCACAAGCACGCACGCCCCGCGCACGGAAAGGAAATCGCTGAGGTGGAAAAACGCAAGCAGTCCCGCCACGCCGAAAACTGCAATGAGCAGGTATTTTATCTGTCCGAAGTCGGCTTCGCCGAGCTGCGAAAGCTGGTATAAAAACCATATTCCGCTTCCGCCGAAGAGCGCGACCGCAGCCTTTGTGCTCCGTAAAAACGCCGTCATTGCGGGTCGGCATTTTTCGGTGAAAAGCGCAAATGCTGCGAACAGCGCAAGGGAGACCGCCGCAAGTATGTATGTTGAAATGTATAGACTCATATTTTGTATTGTTTTTTATTGAAAATATCATTCGT
Source organism: Candidatus Merdousia sp. (assembly GCA_052273125.1). Classification (GTDB taxonomy): domain Bacteria; phylum Verrucomicrobiota; class Verrucomicrobiia; order Opitutales; family Intestinicryptomonadaceae; genus Merdousia. The sequence continues at coordinate 3,214 of DAVZIV010000026.1, forward strand.
CCGCCGCGCGCCAGAGAATGTTTATTCTTGCGCATTCGCGGTCGGTTTGCCCGTTTACAATGCTGTGGTAGGTTTTGTCGCCGTCGCGCTGGAAGACCGACGCAACAGAATCTTCGGGGCGAACTTCGCCGAGAAACGAAATCCCTATTTTTTGCGGGACAAGCTTTTCCGATGTTTCGGGCAGAGGCTGCAGGGCAAGCGATATGTAGACGGAATTGTTTACATGCGAGTTCAAGTCAATGTCGTCCTTCCGAACGGGGCAGGGCGTTTTTGGGGCGTCGGGGGCGGGACGCAGAAGGTGTTTGTCGAACGTGCTGGCGTTTGCGAACTTGCCGTCGATGCGCGCCCATTCGCCTATTGAATCGAGGCGCGCTATGCGGCGCGTGTCTATGTCGAAGAGCGCCCATTGCGAGCGCGCCGTAAACAGCGGCGCTCCCGACGCGTCGGCTGCGGTGAATTCGCGGCAGGTGACTATTTTTTCGCGCGTCGACGCCCACGTTGTAATGTACACGCGCTCGTTCCAGTGCGGCAGCTTTTCTATTTCGACCGACATTTTCGAGACCACCCAGCCGAGCCCGAGCGGGTGGAGCGCCGAGTAGTCTACGCCGAGCTTTTGGGCGTGTTCGGTCGCCGCTTCCTGAAGCATTTCAAATAGCGCGGAGGGCTTGAGCGTTGCGTTTGCGTCGGAATCGGCAATGCGCACCTTGTAGCTTGTCTGGTAGAGGGCTTCGTTCATTTTTTTTGCGGATTTTCGCCCGTGAGCGATTTCAGGAATTGGACAAGTTCGGCAACTTCGGCGCCGTCTGGCGTTTTGCCCGTTTGGTACTTTGCCATTATTTCGACGGCTTCGGCGAGGGTTGCGGTCGAACCGTCGTGGAAATACGGCGCGGTCAGTTCAACATTGCGCAGAGTGGGCGTTTTGAATTTGCGCTCGTCGCGCTCGTCCTTTGAAAACGCGGCTCGCCCGACATCGTTTGTATTGCCGAGTTTTTTGCGCGCGGCAAAGTAGTCGGACTTCAGCCCCATATATTCAAAAGACAGCCCGCCGAAGTTCGCACCCGAGTGGCAGACGTGGCAGTTGTAGCGCTTGAACAGCGCGTAGCCAGACTTTGCGGCTTCCGATACGGCGGAATTGTCGCCCCTTAGGTATTTGTCAAACGGCGAATTTTCCGTAACGAGCGTTTTTTCAAATTCCGCAATGGCGTTTGTTATGTTTTTTTGCGTGAAAGCGTCGGGATAGATTTTTTTGAAATCGGCTTTAAATTCGGCGTCCTTTTGAAGGCGCTTTGCAATTTCGCCCCACGAGCCGCCGCCCATTTCCACGGGATTCATCGGCGGGCCGCCCGCCTGTTCTTCGAGGTTTGCGGCGCGTCCGTCCCAGAATTGGCGCGCGTTGAAGACTGCGTTGAAAACCGTCGGCGCGTTGATGTCGCCGAGCTGTCCGCGTATTCCCCTCGAGGTTCTCAGCCCGTCGGCGCCGGCTTTTGAAAGCGGGTGGCATGTCGCGCAGGATACCGTGCCGTCGCCCGAGAGCGCCTTGCTGTGGAAGAGTCTTTCGCCGAGTTTTGCCTTCGCGGCGTCGAATTTCGGGGCGGAAATCGGGCGCACGGGCTCGTTTTCAAATTCTTTTGCCGCGCCCGAATTTGCATTTAGCGCTTTGCGGCTTTGCGCGACCCATTCGTTGACGACGGCTTTTTCTGCGTCGGTCAGCGCGCTTTTCCAATGGACGCTCCTGAATAAAAGCGGAGGCATCTTTCCCGAGTTGACCGCGTATTCGATTTTTGCAAGCGACGTTTCGTTGACGGGTTTCCCCGCGGCGATTTCCGCGCGGGCTTCAGTCATATCGAAATATTTCAGCCCCCCCGAGACGTCGGAAACAATGGGCAGGTTTAACAGCGGTATTTTTGCGTAAAAGGGAAGTTTTGCCGATTTGCTGTGGCAGAGCGCGCAGCCCGATTCGGCGACAACCGCGTCAACCTTCGCGGGGAGTTTGGCGTCGGGAATGTCGGAATTTCCGGATATTACAAGGTAGGCCGCCGACACTATCGCAACGGCGGCGAGAAAAACCGATATTTTCCCAATCATCATAGAATATAAAACCGCCCCGATTTTTTTCAAAGGCGGCGTTTATGTCAACAATAAACGCCCCTTGTCGGGGCGCATTGCGCGGTGAATTTTGCTACCGCTGCACGGGCTCGAGCTTTCCGATTTGTGCCCAGCCGCGCTTGCCGTTGTCGGTTGCCGCGTAGACGTAGTTGCCGTGGCGCTGGAGAATTTTTGCAAGCGTGCCCTCCTGAAGCGTAGCCGCAATTTTCGAGTGCGGCGTTGGCGAAATTCTAAGGGCAACGTCGTCTTCCAGCGCCACGCCGAGGGATTTGAACTGCGCGTACTGGGCGATTGCGTACACCGAACACGCCGTTGCGCAGGCGAATACTATTGCAAGGAAAACGTACGCGGCGTTGCGCTTGCCCCAAAGCGGCGGCACGAAAGCCGAGAGTACCGCGCACCAAAAGGCGGCAAATGCCGCGAGAGTCCATTCGGAGTCGGACAGCTCGAATACCGAATCCTGCAGGCGCGTTTTTTGCGGAAGCGCCAAATTGTTGTCGGCGGCGAGCATTTTCAGGTTCGCGTCGGCCTCGCGCAGGCGCGGGTTTTCGAGCTTCGCGCGCAGGTATTCAAGCAGAGCCTCGCCTTTTTTGCCGAGTTTTGCGGCGGCGTTGCCGGCGTTGAAGTGCAGTTCGGCGGAGTTGCCGCCTGCATTCTTTGCTAAATTGTAGAAGTCGCGGGCGGCGGCGTAAGTCGCCCTTTTTGTAGGCGGAGTTTCCGAGAGCCGCGTATTCGTCGGCGGTTTGCGCCCCGGCGGCAATCGGGAGGCACACGGCGGCGAGCGCTGAAATAAGAAATATTATTGAAAGCTTTTTCATATCATTCTTGATACCGCCGATTTCAGGTCGGCGTAGAGTTCGCGCAAATCCGTTTTTTCGGGGGAGAGAGCTCCGAAGGAAATTTCGTCGGCGAGGGCGAAAAACTTTGAAACAGCTTCGGCGTCGTGCGGCGGAAGCTGCATTTTCGCCGACATTGCCGCCGCCTGAGCCGACGTTATAGACGGGCTTTCGCATTCTTGCGAATTTGCCGCAAGCGCGCATTGTACCGCTTTTCGGGCGCATTCGGCAAAGGCTTTGATGTCCGATTTGTCGGCGGCGTCCTTTGCCTGCGAAAGGAATTTCCTTGCGTTTTTTGCGTCGCGCATTTTCTTCGCCAACGCGGGATTGTTGCGGAGCTTTAGCGTTTTGATTCTGAGTGTTGCCAGCAGCGCAAGAACCGCCAGCACCGCAATCTGAACGCCCCAGAAGAGAGGGGAATCGAGCAGGCGGGAGTCGCCCGATTTCGCCTTTGTCTCCTTGACTGAATCGAAATCCGCGGCGTCGGGGTTTTTCTTCGGTCGGTCGGGGGCTTTTTGCGCCGCGCCCGTTTGCGACGGCGCCACGCTCACGGGCGCGCCCGCAACTTCAATGTTCTTGTATTCGCCGCTTTCGGGGTCGAAAAACGCAAATTTAAACGCGGGGGTGGCGGGCACGTCTGCGACGGTCGGAACCGCGGTGTACTTGAAATTTTTTATGCCGATGTATCCCATCGAATTGCCTTCGTCGGCGAACGACGACTTGGGTTTGTACGTCTTCCACTGTTTTGACGCCGCCATCACGGGCGCGGAAACTCTTGCAAAATTGCCCATTCCCACCACGTCGAGCGATATTATGCACGGCTCTCCCGCTGTGAGCGCGTCGTTTTCGACTTTCGCCTTCGATACGGAGAACTTGCCTATGGCGCCCGAAAATTCGGCGGGTTTGCCCTCTTCGGGGAGCGGCAGAACCTCGATTTTCATATCGGCGGTCGAGGTTTTAAACGGTACTTGGTTCATTGCGCCGAATCCCGCGAAGAACGGGTCGGCGTCGGATTCCTGAAGGAAGACGCCCTGCGCGTTGAAGTCGAGCGGGTACGTTCCCGCCTTCAACGGCGTCAGCAAAACCTCGTAGGAAATTTTCACGGAGTCCGCTCCGTCCGTCTTTGTGGTGAATTTATCCTCGGCCATCGAGCAGTCGAAGGCGTCGGATTTGCTTGTCTGCGGAAATAGTTTTGCAAGTTTGAAGCCCTCGGCGGCGAGCGCCTTCGAGTATTCAAAGACGAGTTTGCACGGCAGCGCCTGACCCGCGTAGATTTTGCCCTTGGGCATTTCGAGTTTGAGCGATATGTGCTTGGAGAGCGCGCCGAGGCTTTCGCGGCGGTCCTGCTGAGCCTGCCTAATCCTCTGCATTTGTGCGTGTTGGGCGTTGCGCATTTGGCGGAACATCGACGGGAATGCGCCGAAGATGTCGTCTTCGTCGTCGAAGAAAGACTGGCGCGTCTGCGCGGGCTTTGCGTTTTTGTCAACGGTGAGTTTTGCGGGGGCTATGGCGTATTTCTTGCCGTCGTGCTCTATAGACCATTCGGGCACGGTAAACTCGCCCTCGCGCGAAGCCTCCACAGTGAAGACAAGTTCCGTTTGGCTGGAAGTTCTGCCGTTTGTCATTGAAAATTTGCGCGACGTGTTCGTGCCGACAATCCGCAGCCCCGACGGCATCGGGATTGCGCGCGGGTCTATGCTGCCGCCGACATCGCGCAGTATCACGGTGTAGCGCGCGGTGTCTTCGGGGCGGATTGTATCGGGGGTGAATCCGCCGCATTTTATCTCTACGCCGAGTGCTGCCGCCGCCGACGCTATGGAAATTATTGCGTAATATAATATATTTTTCATTACCAATCCTTATAGGACTTTTCAAAACGGTTTTTCTGTTCGCCGAATCCGCGCAGGGGCAGGATTTTTTCCCCGTCTTTCATGGAATCGAGCAGTTGTTTTGCCTCGGCTTTTGTCATTACGCCTTCGGCCTTTCTGAAGTTTTCCCTCATTGATTCGTCGCCGCCGCCTGCGCTTTGCGCAGCCTTTTGCTTTTGCTTTTCGGCGTCGGCGCTACCGCCCGCCTGCGGTCGGGATTTGTCTTGGGGCTTTTTGTCGGCGTCCTTCTCCGAGCCGTTTGCGGCGTTTTTGTCTTCGGGTTTTTGCTTTCTGTTTTCGACAGCCTGTTCGTCTTCTTGTTCGCCGTCGTTTTGTTTTGAATTATTTTTGTCGGCGGCGTTTTCGGGAGACTGTTTCTGCGGCTTGTCTTGATTTGAATTGTTCTTGTTCCGGTCTTGGGGCTTTTGATTTTCTTGGTTTGAATCCGACTTGTTTTGTTTGTCTTGAGGTTTTTGACTGTCCTTGCCTTTCTGTTTGTCACTGTCTTTGTTGTCTTTGGAATTTTGCGAATTTTTATCGTTCTGCTTGTCCTGATTGTGCTGATTTTGCTGCTGGTTGTCTTGGTTTTGGCTGTTTTGCTGGTCGTTTTTATTTTGCTGGTTGTTCTGTTGGTTCTGTTGATTCTGCTGCTGATTTTGGTTGTTTTGATTGTTCTGGTTGTCGTCGCGGACGAGTTTTTCAAGCTCGCTTCTAAGTTCCGCGAGTCTTTGCGCGGCTTTTTTGTTTCCGGAGTTTGCCGCCTTTACCGCGGCAAAATTTTCGAGATTTTGGGAGAGTTTTTGGGAGGTCTGCTTTGCCGTTTTTTCGTTTTGCGCGGCATCGGAAAATTCGGGGTCGAGGAGCAGGGCGTCCGAATAGAGCGCGGCGGCAGTATCGACAATATCCCTCGATTTTTTCCACGCCGACTCTCCCGCGGTTATCCGCTTTTGCGTTTCTTCGGGCGCGTTTTCCAGCGCCTTGCATTGCGATATTGCCTGCTTTAATTCCTGCTGGAATTGCGCGTCTTTAAGCGGGCTTTTTTTCATCAGCTCGGCTTTTTGTCTGTCGTCTTTTGCTTGGGAAAGCATTTGCTTCTCGCGTTCCAAGAGCGGCGCGCCGCGCTGGATTAACGCCGCAGATTGCTGCGCGAGGCCCGGAATTTCCGCGCGCGTCTGGGCCGTTTCGGCGGCAACCTCCTGCGGGGTTGGCGCTTCGAGAAGCGGCGTCATTGCCGTTTTGTATTCGGCGTTTGCCGAATTATAGAGGGCTTTTGCGTGCAGGGGAAAGTCGGCGGGTTCGAGCTTTACGGATTCGTCGAAGAGATTTTTTGCTTCGGAAAATTCGGAATTTTTATACGATTTAAGCCCCGAATTGAAGAGGTCTCCCGCCGTAGGCGGCGGAGTATTTTCGGCTGCTTCTGCCTTTGCCTCGGGCGTTTGAAGTTTTGCCTCCTTTGGCTGGGAATCAGCCGCAGTCTGTGCGTAGAGATTGTCGGTATTTGCGGTGCAGAGCATAAGCGCAAGCAGCGCCGCCGACGAGCGGCGGAAGAATCTGCGCGTGCCCACGAGCGTTTCCAGCGCCAGCAATATAATGCCTATTGCAAGCGGAATTTGGAAGCGCTCTATTGCAAGCCGTTTCATTCTCGAGGAAAGTTCGCTTTTTGGCTCTTTTGCAATGCCTTTTTGCGCGACGTTTTCAACGCCTTCGGGGGAGAGTTTTTCGTAGAAGCCGCCGGTTGCCTCCGCCACGCGCCGCAGAACGTCTTCGTTGAGCCTGCTTCTGACAATTTCGCCGTTTTCGTCGCGCAGCTTTACCGAGCGCCCGCGCGAATCGGAGACGGTGATTGCCTCTCCCTTCGTTCCGCCGACGCCGAGGGTGTATATGACAACGCCGTCTTTCGCCGCCGACTGCGCCTTTGAAAGAGCCGAGGATTCAAGCTCTTCGCCGTCGCTTATCAGCACGAGAATTTTGCGCGACGAACTTTTTGCAAATGCCGATTCCGCCTCGGTTATGGCGGCGGCTATGTTCGTTCCGCCGCGCTGGATTACGTTTGTGTCGATTGCGTCGAGCGACATTCTGAAGGCGTCGTAGTCGAGTGTGAGCGGGCACTGCAAAAACGCCTGTCCGCTGAAGGCAACAAGGCCGACCCTGTCGCCCTTGAGCATTTCCGATATGTCCAGAATAGCAAGCTTTGCGCGCTCGAGCCTGTTCGGAGATACGTCTTCGGCGAGCATGCTCTTCGACACGTCTACGGCGAAGACCACATCGACGCCGTTTGCGCGGCTCTCCTCCCATCTGTACCCGTATTGCGGGCGCGCCATAGCCATCATAACAGCGGCAACGCCGAGGAGAAACGCCGCGTTTTTGACGGCGGTTTTAGCGGCGCTTCTTGTCTGCGAAAGTTCGGGAAGAAGCCTTGCGGAGGCGAATTTGCCGAGCG
>DAVZIV010000027.1:0-10132 GCA_052273125.1 Candidatus Merdousia sp.
CCAGTCGCGCGAAGAACCCATACCGTAGTCGCGGCCGGCTATTACAATCAGCCCTTCGCCGTTTTTGCGGTATTGCAGGCTTGCATCGTAGATTGAGACGTTTTCGCCGACGCCGTCGATTTTGGTGTAGCCGCCATCTGCGCCGCCCGCCATCAAGTTCTTGATTCTGATGTTTGCAAAGGTGCCGCGCGTCATGACTTTGTCGTTGCCTCTGCGCGAGCCGTACGAGTTGAAGTCCTTAACCTCTACGCCCATTGACTTGAGGAATTTTCCCGCGGGACCGTCGGGGAGAATTGAACCCGCGGGCGAGATGTGGTCGGTCGTGACCGAATCGCCGAGGATTGCCAGCGGGCGCAGTTTTTCAAGCGAGGGCAGCTGTGCCGACGAGTCCGTCGAGTAGCCGTCGAAGAACGGCGGGTTCTGAATGTACGTGCTCTTTTCGTCCCACTTGTATAGGCTGCCTTTCGAGCTTTCTATGTTCTGCCAGCGTTCGGGGCCCTTGAGGTTTCCGTAGCACTCTTTGAACATTTTGCTTTTCACGCATTCGGCGACCGTCTTGGCGACTTCCTCCGAAGACGGCCAGATGTCGCGCAGGAAAACGGGCTTGCCGTCCGACGAAACGCCGACGGGCTCGTTTGCAAAATCTATGTCTACTCTGCCGGCCAGAGCGAACGCCACGACAAGCGGCGGGCTCATCAGGAAGTTCGACTTTATCAGCGCGTGTATGCGGGCTTCAAAGTTTCTGTTGCCCGAGAGAACGCTCGAACAGAAGAGGTCGTTTTCCTTGACAGCCTTTGTAATTTCCCCGTCGATGGGGCCCGAGTTGCCTATGCAGGTTGCGCAGCCGTAGCCTGCAAGGTTGAAGCCGAGCATATCGAGGTATTTTTGCAGTCCGGCCTCGTTGAGGTAGTCGCCGACCACGCGCGAGCCCGGGGCGATTGTCGTCTTGACGTACGCGGGCGGCTTGAGTCCGAATACCGCCGCCTTCTTTGCCAGAAGACCCGCCGCCACCATCACCGACGGATTGCTTGTGTTTGTGCAGCTCGTTATGGCGGCTATGAGTATGCTGCCGTTTTTAAGCGTGCCCTTTGATGTCTTTACTTCGGCTGAATTGTCCTTGCCTGCGGCGGCGAGGATTTCGGCGAATTTTTCCTTTGCGCAGGTGAGTTCTATTTTGTCCTGCGGGCGTTTGGGACCCGATATGCAGGGCTTTACCGCGGAGAGGTCAAGCTCGATAGTTTTGGTGTAGTCGCATTCGCCCTTGAGGGGTATGCCGAAGATGCCCTGTTGGCTGTAGTAGTCTTTAACAAGTGCTATCTGCTTTTCGTCTCTGCCCGTGAGTTTGAGGTATTCGAGCGTTGTTTCGTCTACGGGGAAGTAGCCCATTGTGGCGCCGTATTCGGGCGCCATATTCGCGATTGTGGTTCTGTCGGCAAGGGAGAGTTTGCGCGCGCCTTCGCCGAAGAATTCCACGAACTTGCCAACCACGTTTTCCTTGCGCAGCATTTGCGTAACAGTGAGGGCAATGTCGGTAGCCGTGACGCCTTCGGGAAGTTCGCCGCTTACGTGTACGCCGACGACTTCGGGGACTTTGAAGTAGACGGGCTGTCCGAGCATTCCCGCTTCCGCCTCGATGCCGCCGACGCCCCAGCCGACTACGCCGAGGCCGTTAATCATTGTAGTGTGCGAGTCCGTCCCCACGAGAGTGTCGGGGTAGAAGAGCGCCGCGCCGTCTTCCGTCTTGCCCTCGAAGACCACACGGGCGAGGTATTCCATATTCACTTGGTGGATTATGCCGGTTGACGGCGGGACAACCGAGAATGTCTTGAATGCCTGCTGACCCCATTTGAGGAATTCGTAGCGCTCCTTGTTGCGGTCGAATTCCTTGGCGAGGTTCTTTTCGTATGCGTCGGGAGTTCCCGCAAAGTCCATCTGCACTGAGTGGTCGACAACCAAATCCACGGGGACGAGCGGCTCGACGCATTCGGGGTTCTTGCCCTGCTTGTCGGCGGCGTCGCGCATTGCCGCCAAATCCACCAGCAGGGGAACGCCCGTGAAGTCCTGCAAGACTATTCGCGAGACCACAAAGGGCACTTCGTAGTCGGCGGGGTCTTTTGCGCTCCAGTTTGCAAGCTTTTTTACGTCTTCAAATGTCGCGAGCGCGCCGTCGCTGTTGCGCAGCACGCTTTCAAGCACAATTCTTATGCTCACTGGCAGGCGCGAGATGTCCAGCCCCGACTTTTCGAGCGCCTTGAGGCTGTATATGTAGCCGCTCTTGCCGCTTGCCTTTGATTCAAATTTTGTAAGTAGTTGTTTTCTGTCCATTGTTTTAAGGGTTGTTTTGTTCTTCGTTTTCTTCAATGGTTACGGTGCATTCCACAACGGCGCGTTCGCCGACCCTGTCGACCGACACGCGGGCGTGTTGCTCCTTGAAATATACCTGCTCTCCGGCTTCGGGGAATCTGCCGAGCGTGTGGGTGATGAGCCCGCCGAATGTTGAGGCTTCGTCTGTCTTGAAATCTATGTCGAGAAAGTCCTCAACCTTGTAGAGCGAGGCAAGACCCGCCACTTTGTACTTGTTTTTGCCGATGCGCTTTACCGAATTGCGCTCGGATACGGCGAATTCGTCTCTGATGCCGCCGACGAGCTCCGAAAGCGCGGCGTCGAGGGTCAGCACGCCTATCACGCCGCCGAATTCGTCTTCGACAACCGCCATTTGGATTTTGTACTTGAGCATTTTTGCCAGCGCGCTTTCGAGCTTTTCGTTCTCCTTGACGCGTATGGTTTCGCGGCGAAGGGCGGCAATGTCTATGGAGTTTTCGTCTTTGCCGCTGTTGAAAACGTCCTGAATGTTGAGTATGCCCAGACATTCGTCGAGGTTGCCGCGGCAGACGGGGTAGCGCGTGTAGCGCGTCTGGCGGACGAATTTGAAAAGCTCTTCGTTTGTGTCGTTTAGGTCGAGGTACTTTACCTTGCTGCGCGGCAGCATTACGTCGCTAACGTCGAATTCCTGAAGCCTGAGGGCGTTCTTTACTATTTTGCCCGTGTAGGGTGTTATGGAGTTCGATTCCGTTTTTTTTGCCGATAACATAAGCTCGACGTCTATGCTTTCAAATTCCACCCTGTTTTTTATTTTAAGCAGGCGCGTTATTTTGCAGTTGAGCCACACCGACAAATAGTAGAACGGCAGCATCAAAATGTACGCCGTGTAGAAAAGCTTTGAATACTTTGTCATAATTTTGCCGGCGTTGTTTTTGCCGTATTTTATGGCGGTCATATCAAGAGTTGCAAATTGCAGCCAAAGCAGGAATGCCGCAAGAATCAGGTACAAAACGGATTCCTCCGCGCCCGAGATTTTCGGCGCGAATTTTTCGCAGAGAGCGTCGGCGAAAAACCACAGCGCCGTCAGTACAAGCGCCAGAGCCGCGCGGCGGGCAAGATAGACCACGGTGGAGATTTTGTCGGAGGCGTAGAGCAGGCGCTTTGCTATTGCGTCCACACCGTCGCGCCCGCCATCGTTTGAGACCGCCGAAAATTTGTACGCCGCGACCGCGAAAGAGAACATCAGCAAAAACGTTCCCGCCGCGCCCGAGATTACAATGGCAGCCAGAGCCGCCAGCGCCTTTATGTAGAGTTCGTGCGTCATTTGCGCCCCGAATCGGGGTTAGAGCGTTTCTTCGAGCGCCTTTATGCAGCGCTGGTTCTGTTCGGGTTTGCCTATGGTTATTCTGAGCCAGTCGGGAAGCCCGTAGCCGACGTTCGGGCGCACTATGACACCCTTCTTCTGCATTTGGACGAACTTGCCGACGGCGTCGGGAACTTTCACCATTATGAAGTTGCCGCCCTGCGAGAAGTAGGTCAACCCCATCTTTTCAAAAGCCGCCTCGAACTGCTTTCTGCCTTCGTTGTTGATTTTGCGGCTCTGCTGGACAAATTCGGTGTCGTCGAGCGCCGCCAGTGCGGCGACCTGCGCAAGCGAGTTGACGTTGAAGGGTTCGCGCGCCCTGTTTAGGTAGCCGGCAATCTTTTCGTTCGAGTACGAATAGCCTATGCGCAGCCCCGCCAGACCGTAGATTTTTGAGAACGTCCTCAGGCATATCACGTTGCGCCCCTCGGCAATGAGCGGACGCAGGTCCACCTGTTCGTCTTCAAATTCCGCATAGGCCTCGTCGAGGCAGAATAGCACGTGTTCGGGCAGCGATTTTGCAAAGTTTACAATTTCGTCCTGCTTCAAAAACGCAGCCCGTGGGGTTGTTGGGGTTGGTGATAAAGACTACTTTGGTTTTGTCGTTCACGGCGTCGCGCATCATGTCGAGGTCGTATTTCAAGTCCGGCATGGGCACGCTGACGCATTTGCCGCCCGCAAAGATAGTGGCGAGTTTGTAGACTATGAACGACTGCGCGCCGAATACGGTTTCGTCTCCTTTGCCGACGTAGCACTGGGCTATGAATTCGAGAATTTCGTTCGAGCCGTTGCCGAAAACGAACTGCTGCGGCGCGAGATTCCAGAATTTTGCAAGCTTTTGGCGGAGGTCATAGCAGCCGCCGTCGGGGTAGAGGTTGAGGTGTCCGAGGTGTTCGGCGACGGCTTTCATTGCCTTCGGAGAGGATCCCAGCGGGTTTTCGTTGGACGCCATTTTCAGAATGTTGTCGGGGTCGAGCCCGAATTCGCGGGCAACGTATTCAATGGGTTTGCCCGTCTCGTACACGGGCAGGTTTTTAATCTGTTCCTTTACTGTGTCTTTCATATCGACAAATAGTTATACTAAATCGAAGAAAAACGCTATTTTAAAACGCCGTCCATTGCAAGTAAAAAGCGCGCCGAATGTCGGGGCTTGCGCCTTAATAAACGACGATTGCGCCGATATAAAAAAGTTGACACATCCGCCTTGTCGGCTAAACTCCGTCTCCCGTATTTTTACATGTTTTCAATCGGTCGATTTTTATGGACAAAATTCTTCTATTTTCGGCGGCGGCGCTTTTGTGCGCATGTTCGCAACCCAAACAGACGGCGGCGCACTCCATTCCGCCGACTCCCGCGCAGCTGGTAAAGGCGCAGTCAAAGGACGTGCGCGCCTACATATCGACAATGGGCACAATTTCCTCTCGCGAGAGCGTCAACATTGTCCCCGAAGTTTCGGGCAAGATAATATCCGTCGATTTTGCGCAGGGTGCGAAGGTCAAGAAGGGCGACGTTCTCGCCGTCATAGACCCGCGCCCGTACAAGGCGGCGCTCTTGCAGGCGCGGGGATCGCTGCGTCAGGCGCGCGCGCAGCTCAAGATAGACGAGCTTTCGCTACAGCGCAACAGCAAGCTTGCAAAGGACGGATATGTAGACAAGCAGACTTTCGACTCCATCGCGGCAAAAGTGGAGGTTGACAGGGGCGTTGTGGAGGCCGCCGAAGCGGCGCTTGAAACGGCGTCGATAAACCTCGACTGGTGTACAATCAAGGCGCCCGTAGACGGCAAGGTCGGCTTTAGCAACCTCAATGCGGGCAATTTCGCCGCGGCGGGTTCTTCGGTGATTACGACAATCGAAAACGTGGACAAGCTTTATGTGGATTTTGTCGTTCCTTCGCAGAGGCTTTTCGACGTAATGCAGACTATGAAGAAAAACGGCGGCAAGATGGAAGTCGACGTTTCGTACATAGAAGACGACCTTTCCCACCGCACGCGCAAGGCGGTCGTAGACATCGTATTGAACAAAATCAGGTACGAATCGGGCACGGCGGTTTTGCGCGGCGTCTTGGACAATTCCGATTCGCTCTTCTGGCCGAACCAGCCCGTTGCCGTCAAGGTCAATCTCGACGAAATCAAGGGCGCGGTTCTCGTTCCCGACATCTGCGTTCAGCTCAACGCAAAAAGCCCGTATGTCTATGTTGCCACACCCGTAAAAGACGGCGTGTACACCGTAAAGCTAACCCAGGTTCAAAAGAGCCAGCTCTTCGGCGAAAACCGCGCCATTACGGGTATTCCCGCGGACTCCTACGTTGCGCTGCGCGTCAGCCAGCTGCGTCTGCACGCGGGTCCGTTCGTTTACGCCTGCGACGCCAACGGCGCGATTGTCGGCGCGGACGGCAGGGTTTTGAAAAAACCGCAGGAAATCGCCAAGTTTATGCAAAACGCCGCGGCAGTCGCCGACGAACTCAGAGCCTCGGCAATGAAGGCAAGGGAAACCGCGCCGCAGGCTTCGGCAAAATAGTCCATTTCAAATCTTAGGGTTATGTCTCAAGAAACTTCGGACAAAAAGGACAAGCGGGGCTACGGCTCCATTTCCGACCTCTTTATAAACCGCCCCGTAATGACGGTTCTCTTGGCGGTTGCCTCGGCGTTTTTCGGCATTTTTGCGTACATGCAAATGCCCGTCAACGACCTCCCCGGCGTAAACTATCCCGTAATTCAAGTCAGCGTAAGCTATCCCGGCGCCGACCCGACTGTTATGGCGTCCAACGTGGCGTCGCCGCTCGAACAGCAGTTTATGCAGATTTCCGGCATTGAAATGGTGACAAGCCGAAATTCCTTCGGTGCGTCGTCGATAATATTGCAGTTTTCGCTAAACAAGGACATCGACGCCGCCGCTACCGACGTGCAAAGCGCAATCCAGCGCGCAATGGGCAATCTTCCCTCCGACCTCCCCTCGCCGCCGTCGTTTACCAAAAACAACCCCAACGACCAGCCTATTTACATAGTTATGGCGGCAAGCAACGGTATGTCTTTGGGCAACCTTTACGACTACGCCTTTTCCGACATAGCCCAGCAGCTCAATATGGTAGAGGGTGTTTCAAATGTGGATATTTACGCGTCTCCGCGCTCGGTGCGCATTGGGGTCGACCCGAAGAAACTCTACAATCTCGGCTACACGATGACGCAGCTCAAGGGAGCGCTTGCCGCGTCTACAAATATGACGGGCACGGGCAATTTGCAGGGGCCCACTTCGCAGTTTGTGCTTTTCCCCGACACCCAGCTGTCGTCTGCCGAAGACTACGAAAATCTCGTGGTAGGTTTTAAAAACGGTTCTCCGGTATTTTTGCGCGACATCGCAAAGGCGGTGAATTCCGTGCAGTTTGACACCCTCAATTTCTCGTACTTTATCAAGGGCAAAGACTACGATTCCTCTTATTCTGCAATAGCAATGGGCTTGAGGAAGCGCGCCGACGCCAACGCCGTAACTACCGTTGCCAAAATCAAGCAGATGATGGAAAAGTTCAGGGAGGAGTTGCCCGAATCAGTTCAGCTGACCGAGTTTTACGACGGCTCAAAACTAATCATATCGAACATCGAAGACGTTAAGGAAACGCTTGTCATTGCCTTTGTCTTGGTCGTGTTTGTCATTTTTATGTTCTTGGGGCGCTTCAGAGACACGCTCATTCCGACTGTGGCGCTGCCGTTTTCAATGCTGCTGACTTTCATTTTCATGTACCTTTTCGGCTTTTCCGTAAACAACCTTTCGCTGATGGGTTTGACTATGGCGATTGGCTTTCTGGTTGACGACGCCATTGTGTTTTTGGAAAACACCGTCCGCAGAATGGAGGATTTCGGCGAAACTCCGCGCGTTGCCACATACAAGTCCGCAAAGGAAATTTCGTTTACAATTTTGAGTATGACGCTTTCGCTCGCCGCCGTTTTCATTCCGCTTGTGTTTATGAGCGGCATTACGGGGCGCGTCTTCAAGGAGTTCTCCGTAACCATCATCGTTGCCACGATTATGTCGGGCATTGTAAGCCTTACGCTCACGCCGATGATGTGCTCGCGCGTGCTTCACAAGCGCTCCAAAGACCCGTCGGAAAAGACGCATTTGGAGCGTCTTGCCGCGGCGGTCGAGGGCGCGTTCCTGCGCTTCTATTCGCCGACTCTGCGCTGGGTTATGCGCCAGAACCTGCTTTCGCTTGTCGTGATTGCGGCGTGTCTCTACGGCGTCGTCTTCTTCGGCAAAAGGCTTCCGCAGATATTCTTCCCGATTGGCGACAGCGGCTTTATGCAGGGCGTGTTCATAACAAACACAAAATCCTCGCCCGAAGAAGTCGGCAAGGCTCAGGAAAAGGTTGCCGAAATAATCAAGACGACCCCCGGTGTAAACAACTTTATTTTGGTTTCGGGCGTGTCTCAGTTCATCAACCAGAATATGGGCTTTGGCTTCGTCCTTTTGGACGACAAGAAACACCGCCCGCCGATTACCGAAGTTGCGTCTATGATAAACAACCGCGTCGCGTGTCTCCCCGGGGTCGTTTCGGCGTTCCAGCCGCAGCCTACGCTTCAGATTTCCACGGGCGCAACAAGCACACAGCAGGGCAAGTATGCCTATGCGATGACTTCAATGGACCAGAACAGCCTCTACGCCGCCGCCGCCCAGCTGATGGGCAAATTCGCCACGCGGCGCGACTTGTTCTCGAATATCCAAACCGACCTCTATTTGGACAATCCCCAAATCACGCTTTCGCCGTACCGCCAAAAAGCGGCAATGCTGGGGCTTTCCGCCGAAAATTACTCGAATGTCTTCAGGGATTCCTACGCAAAGCTATACTACTACTTGGTGAAGTCGCCGTTCCAGCAGTATTGGTCCATTATGGAGGCGGATTTCAAAAACCGATCTTTCGAGTCCAACCTTGCAAACCTCAATTTCACTCCCGATACAATTCTTACTTCGGGAATGCCCGTGAAGACTTTGACGGGGGCTGGCAGCGAGCCGAATCCGGCGTTCTCGCTTTCAAACCTAATTCCGTTTGCCTCGATTTCCACAACAAAAGAAGTGCTTGCGCCAATCGCAATCAACCACATCAACGACTTCCCGTCGGTGACAATCTTCTTCGACCTTTGCGACGGCGTTGCAATCGGCGACGTTGTAAACTGGGTCAATTCCGTCGCGCCTTCCATTCTGCCCTCAAACGTGGACGGTATGTTTATCGGAGAGGCGGTGACGTTCAAGGAGACAATGAACAGCCTTATGCTTCTCATTGTTGTGGCAATCTTTGTAATGTACGTAATTTTGGGCATTCTCTACGAAAGCTATGTTCACCCGATCACCGTGCTCTCGGCTTTGCCGATTGCCGTTGTAGGCGGCTTGGGCAGTTTGTGGCTCTTCGATATGGAACTTTCAATCTATTCGGCAATCGGCATATTTATGCTCATGGGCATTGTTAAGAAAAACGGCATTATGATGATTGACTTTGCCATTATGCGCGAGTCTTCGGGAATGTCGCCCGCCGACGCCGTTCACGAGGCGTGTCTCGAGCGTTTCCGCCCGATTATAATGACTACGTTTGCCGCGTTTATGGGTATGCTGCCCATTGCTCTTGGCTGGGGCGAGGCGGACGCCGAAAGCCGCGTGCCGCTCGGCGTTGTTGTCGTGGGCGGTTTGGTATTTTCGCAGATAATAACCCTCTACATAACGCCCGTTGTCTATCTGTGGTTCGACTGGCTGCAGCGCAGGGTGTTGGATAAAATTCCGTTCTTCGCCAGAGGCGAAATCGACAACGAAACAATCAAATAGGAGTGTCGAAATGAAAAACAATTATTTGCCGCTTTGCGCGTGTGCCGCCTCCGTATTATTGGGCGCGTGCGTCAATGTCGACGACGAAACCGCCGAAAAACCTTTCGTCTACTGGAAGGCGCCCGATTCGGCGCGCCCAGAAAAATTTTTGACCCCCGAAAACATCAAGACGGACAAAATAGACGATTCCGCCCCGAAGCCCGATGCAAAATTTGTCCGCGCTACAGACAAAATAGCCGCGGGCAAAATTCTCGACATTGCCGACATTGTGGACATTGCCCTTGAAAACAACCAGACAACCCGCATTTACTGGTTTCAGGCAAAATCGTATGCGGCGGCTGTCGGCAAGGCGCACTCGGCGTACTATCCGCAGGTTTCCGTGTCTGGGCAGGTGTACCGTTCCACGACAAAGCCGTCGCTGGGCTACGGCTCGTTCCCGTCAATCGGCAGGTATTACGAAACCGGCTTCGGCCCGTCGGCTGAAATCAACTGGCTTCTCTTTGACTTCGGCGCGCGCGAATCCCGCGTTGAGGCGGCGCGTCAGGCGCTCTATGCGGCAAATTTCGGCTACAACCGCGCCATTCAGGAGGTTGTTCTCAATGTCAACGTTGCCTACTTCGGCTTTTTCGAGGCTCTCGGCGGCGT
>DAVZIV010000028.1:0-10051 GCA_052273125.1 Candidatus Merdousia sp.
GCCCGCGGGGTGGGGACGGTTGAAAACGGCGTCGTAGTTTTTGCCGTGGTCTTTGTATGCCCACATCCTTTTCCAGAGGGTTTCGTCGTTGGTGGCTACTGCGCCGCCCTCACCGCCGGTGCTTATGATTTTGTCCTGATTGTAGCTCCACGCCGCAACATCGCCGAACGAGCCTGCGGGTTTGCCTTTGTAGAGTGCGCCGTGAGCCTGTGCGCAGTCTTCGATAACGAAGATTCCGCGCGGTTTTGCTATTGCAAGTATTGCGTCCATATCGCAGGGCAGACCCGCGTGGTGGACGGCGACGACCGCCTTTGTCTTCGGCGTGATTGCCCTTTCAAACGCTTCGGGAAGCATATTTTGAGTATTCGGGTCTACGTCTACGACCACGGGGGCAGCTCCGCGCATAACTGCCGAGCTTGCCGACGCCATAAAGGTTCGGCAGGTTGTAATAACTTCGTCGCCCTCTTTTACGCCTGCGGCAACCAAAGCCAACTCGAGCGCAAGCGACCCGTTTGCCAATGCTATTGCGTATTTTGTGTTTGTCGCCTCGGCTATCTTCTTTTCAAATTCCGCGTTTTTTGTTCCCGTCCAGCGGTTTATTTTGCCCGAACGCAACACGTCGGCGACGGCTTGAATATCGCCATCGTCGAAATACGGCCACTTTTTGAAGCTGCTTACTAATTCCATCGCAAACCCGATTGACAAATTTTCCCCATCAAATACCAATCTCCCGTATTTTTCAAGTTTTTTATCTTGTGGCGCAGCGATGCGCATAGCGCAAATCGCCGCTTTGACAGTGGGGGAAGTTTTTGTCTTTTTGTGTGGAGAAACAAAAGTTGCCGCAGGCAGGTTTTCTCGGTGAGAGAATTTTTTCTTTTTTCTTTTTTATTTACTTGCCAAAGCACAAAAGATGGTTAACCTATTATACGCAGTTTTACCAGTGAACCTCTTAACGAAAACATCGGAATCCTCCGGACATCTAACAAAGAAAAGTGTTATGAAAATCCCAAGCAAAGAGGCGGGAATTTTTTGCGGCAGCAAAAAAATCGCCGCGCCACAAGAAAAAATCTTGCAAATTGCTGGGGGGTAAGTTCAGCTACGTAAAATGAGTTTTTTGTACAAACAAAATAATACAAACAAAATAAAGGAAACAATATGAGAACAAAAAAATACGCGTCTATATTTGCGGCGGCAGTTGCGCTTGCGACAGCATCGTGGGCAACAGACATAAACTCGCCGACGTACGAGTTCACAGCTACGATGTTTTTTTCACCGCTAAATATTATCGGCGGCGATGCGGGCGGCAACTGCTACCTGTGGGCTTCGGACACAAGCAATAATCAAGTCAGAGACCTAACGCAGGTTGCTGGCGGATATAACTCGACGTTAACCGTCGGAAACGGAATCCACGCCATTATGAATTTTTCCACAACGGAAATGGGCGGCGTGAGTACGCCTAAGGATATCGGCTTCCGTTTCGGCGGTTCGATGGGTTCTGTCGGTTGTATCGCAGTTATACAGGGCGCAGGCGTGGGCTCTTCCACATTTACTTTCCACGGAGAGCGCTTTGACACGGGACACGTCGCAGGTGCGTCTTACGCGGAAATAGCCAAGGACACTATGACGTTCAAGAGCATAACGTTCAATTATAACGGCACGACACAATTCGGCTCAAACAACGTGGCGATTGAAGACGCGGTTGTGAACGTAAACAACGGCTACTTGGTTGCTGTCGGCGGCGATACATACTCGCTCAAAAATTCGACGTTTAACATCGCCTCAACATACACTGGCGGAACGCTCACAAACAACAGCTTCAAGCTCGGCGCGTTGGCGATGGAAAATTCCAGCCTCAAAATCGCGCAGGCTTCGGGCGTTGTGGCTGCGAACACAACGGCTCTGACGGGCGCGAACGTGGTTTCGGCTTCGGCATTGGGAAGCTTGGGCGCGGTGACGTTTGCCGCCGGCGCGTCGCTTGAGCTGCAGCTCTCCGACACTGCGAAAATCCTCATAACCGACTTCGCGGGCGGCGGCGATTTGATCCTTTCGAATTTCGGCACGGAAAACCTTTTCCTGACGACAACTGCAAAGGACAAGATTGCCGACGGCATATCGATATTCGGCGACGCGGCGAAAACAAAGTCGCTTGCGGAAGGCGTTGATTTCGAGTTCGCGGCGGCATCGTACAACGGCGTAGACGGCTACTGGGTAAACGCAATTCCCGAACCCTCGACGTTCGCGGCACTCTTCGGTGCGCTGGCTCTGGCGTTTGCGGCATACCGCAGAAGAAACGCGTAGGCGCTTTCGGACGATTTTTAAGTCAAGGTTCATCACAGACGGGCGTTGCGCCCGTCTTTTTTTGTGCGCTGGCTTTAGCTAAAAATGTTGACACGGCGGCAGGCTTCGGGCAGATTGGAAATAGTAAGAATTTGTAAAATGAGCGAAATATCAAAAGCGTACAATCCCTCCGAAGTGGAGGATAAATGGTATAAAACATGGGTTGAATCGGGCTGCTTCAAGGGCGAAGTAGACACGTCAAAAGAACCCTATTCCATAGTAATTCCGCCGCCGAACGTAACGGGCGTGCTGACAATGGGGCACGTCCTCAACAACACAATTCAGGATATTTTGATTCGCCGCGCGCGCCAGACGGGCAAATGTGCCGTGTGGATTCCGGGCACCGACCACGCGGGCGTCGCAACGCAGACAAAGGTTGACGCATACCTGCGCAAACAGGGGCTTTCGGCAAAACAGCTCGGGCGCGAAAAATTCTTGGAAGTCGCCAAGCAGTGGCGCGACAAACACGGCGGCATAATCATAGAACAGCTCAAAAAACTGGGCACTTCGTGCGACTGGAGCCGCCTTGTCCATACCCTCGACGGCGACTATTCCAAAGCCGTTCTCACCGCATTTGTGCACCTCTTCAAAAAGGGCTATATCTACAGGGGCAAGAGAATGGTCAACTGGTGCCCCGTCAACCTCACCGCGCTCTCCGACGAGGAAGTCATAATGACGCCCCAGAAAAGCAAGCTCTACAGAATGAAATACGAGCTTGTAGACGAACCCGGCAAGTTCCTCGAAATAGCAACCACACGCCCCGAAACCATAATGGGCGACACAGCCGTTGCCGTCAATCCCAGCGATCCGCGCTATTCCCGCTACATAGGCAAAAAGATTTGGCGCCCGTTCCCGAAGGCGCAAATAACAATCATCGGCGACGAGTACGTCGATATGAAATTCGGCACGGGCGTGCTCAAGGTAACCCCCGCGCACGACCCAGCCGACTTCGAGCTTTCCAAAAAGCACAATCTGCCGGTGGTTGAAGTCATGAATGCCGACGCCACAATGAACGAGCTTGCCGGCGCGGAATTTGCGGGTCTCGACCGCTACGCCGCGCGCGACAAGGCGGTGGAAATGCTGCGCCAACTCGGGCAGCTTGTCGCGGTTGAAGACTACGAAAACAACATAGGCTTTTCCGAACGCGGCGGCGTTCCCATAGAGCCGCGCCTTTCCGACCAGTGGTTCTTGCGCTACCCGAAAATCGCCGAGGCAAAGGCGGTTGTGGAATCGGGCGCAATAAAATTCTGGCCAAAACGCTGGGAAAAAACATACGAACACTGGCTCGACAATATTCGCGACTGGTGCATAAGCCGCCAAATCTGGTGGGGGCACCGCATTCCCGTGTGGTATAGAAAGGGCGTTAAGACCCCCGACATGCACAACCCGCAGGAAGTCTATGTAGGCGTAGAACCGCCCGCCGACCCCGAAAACTGGCAGCAGGACGAAGATTCGCTCGATACTTGGGCAAGCTCGTGGCTGTGGCCGTTCGCCACTATGGGCTGGCCGGACGCCGACGCCGAAAAAGCCCGCGGAATGCACTACTTCTACCCGACGAGCGACCTCGTAACGGGGCCGGACATCATTTTCTTCTGGGTTGCCAGAATGATTATGGCGGGTCTCGAATTCCTGCCAGACGATATGCCCGAAAAAATTCCCTTTAGAAACGTGTACTTCACGGGAATTATCCGCGATATGCAGGGGCGCAAAATGTCCAAGAGCTTGGGCAACTCGCCCGACCCGCTCGCAATAATAGACAAATACGGCGCGGACGGCCTGCGCTTCGGCATAATGAACTGCGCGCCGCAGGGTCAGGACATTCTCTTCAGCGAAGAGCGCGTAGAACTGGGCAGAAATTTCTGCAACAAACTCTGGAACGCGTGCCGTTTCCGCCAAATGTCGTCGGCAGAACAGAAGAACGCGGCAATCGCGGAAATCGCCGCGCGCATAGATATGTCGAAGGCCGACGCCGACGACCGCGCAATAATTTCAAGCCTCATAAAGTGCGCCCGAGACATAGCCAAAGACTATGCACAATACCAGTTTAACAGTATTACGCAGCGTCTGTACTCGTTTTTCTGGAACGACTTTTGCGGCTGGTATTTGGAGGTTTCAAAATCGCGCCTCGCCGACGAGTCGGCAAAGGGCACTGTGCTCGCCGTTCAGGACTTGTGCATAAGGCAGATTCTGCTTCTGGCACACCCGTTTATGCCGTTTATAACGGAGGAACTCTGGCACAATATGGGCTACGGCGCGGAGGGCACGTTCATTCAAAACCAGTCGCCCGAATTTGCCGCGGAGCTTGAAAAGTTCCAAATCAAGTTCGACGAATCCGCGCTTGCCGAAACCGAAAAGCTCAAGAACTTTGCAACGGTTGCGCGCGCGCTGAAGGCAAAGTGCAACCTCGGCTCGAAGCGCGACGTAAAGCTTGCGCTTATGCCCGCAGACGCCGCGGCAGCCGAACTTCTCAAGGCGAACGCCGAAAAGCTCAAAAAACTTGTGGGCGCGGCGGAAATAGAATTGATTGCGGCGCAGTCCGATATGCCCGCCTCGCTCTCGGAGCTTGGCACGGTGTACATAGACGTTCGCGGCAATGTCGATACCGCCGCGGAACTCGCAAGGCTCGGCAGGGAAAAGGAAAAGCTCGAAGGCGCAATAAAGGCGGCAAGGGCGAGACTTGCCAACGAGGCGTTTACGTCGAAAGCGCCCGCAAAAGTAATAGAGGGCGCAAAAAAGCAGCTTTCCGACAACGAAATCAAGCTTGCGGAAATAGAAAAAATTATTGCCGGCCTGAAATAGCATTTGCGCGCAGATTGTACGCTGCGGCGCGGGGCGAATCTCCGCGCCCTTTTTTTTAAAAATGGCTTTTTATGGAAGCGAATTTATGATAGAAGACGCGCTATGAAGACGTTTTATGTATGTTGGACGGTTGTTTGTTCGCTTCTGCTGTGCGCGTGCGGCGAAAACTACAGGGAGTTTTCGGCGGAGGATTTGCAGCGCGAGCTCGACGCGGCGGCGCAGTCACCTCAAAAAGTCGCCTCCCTGAACGGAAAATTCTTCAGGCTTGAAAAACCGGTAGTGCTGGATTCGCGCCACAGCGGGCTGACAATCGACGGCGGCGGCGCGGCAGTCACTGGGGCGAAGAAAATTTCAAACTGGCGGAAGTCGGCGGCAGTAAAAGGCGCGTGGGAGGCCGATTGGCAGTCCGCCGAATTGATTCCGTCGATATTCGTAAACGGCGTGCGCGCGGGTTGCTCGCGAATTCCAGACGACACCAGAATAATGGCGGATTCGTCCATTGTGGAAACGGGCGAACGCTACGGTTCACGCGCGGGAATGATTGTATCGGCAAAAGACGCCGACTTGTTTTTGAATCTTTCCGACGCCGAAAAAACGCAGCCTCTACATAGGTACATTCAGAAATTGGGTTCAGACAAACACGGGGTTTAAATCGGCGCAAAAACTCAAAGACGGCAGGGTTAGGGTGCTCTTTTCGGCGTCGCTCGACACCTCAATGTTCAGAAATTGCAAGTATCCGTCTTTCATAGTGTTCAATACGCTAAAAGGTCTTGGGAGCGCGGGGAAGTTTTACTTCGACAGGCTCAATTCAAAAATCTACTACATGCCGCGTAAGGGCGAAAATATGGCGACGGCGACGGTCGAATATCCAGCGGTTGTCGCCCCGTTTAAAATCGCGGGCGAAAGTTTGGCGAAGGCGCGCGACATAACAATAAAAAACGCGCACTTTAAGGGCGGCGCGCTCGGCTTTGAAAATCCCGAAAAGTACGGCGCGGATTTCTTTATGGCGTACGGGCAGTCGGCGGCGGTGTCGAACGCGTGCGTGGAAGTCTCGAACGCCTCGGGCGTGCGTTTTGAGAATTGCAAATTTTCCGCGATAGACTCCTACGCGATTTTGTTCGGTGCGGGTGCGGAAAATTCGGCGCTTTCCTCCTGCGAACTTTCCGACTTGGGGCTCGGCGGCGTAAAGGTCGGCATCGCCTCGAACGTGAATTTTTATTCAAAAAAACACGGGGTTGAGTTGGGAAAAATTCTGACAAAAAACATAACCGTTGAAGATTGCCTAATATATAAATACGGAATGGTGTCGCAAAGCGGCGCGGGCATTTTGGCTTTCGACGTGCCCGAGTGCAATTTTGTCCACAACGAAATTTTCGACGGCTACTACACGGGCATTTCCTACGGCTGGACGTGGGGCGGCGGCATAACCCAGACGCGCGACACAAACATTTCGTACAACAAAATCCACGACCTGTGCTTCGGCAGTCTAAACGACATCGGCGGAATCTACACGCTGGGGAAATCGCCGAATTCCGAAATAGTCGGCAACGTTATAAAAAACATAGAGTGCCTCGACTACGGCGCGTGGGGAATATACAACGACGAAGGCTCGGCGTACTGGCTCGTCGGGAAAAACTACGTCGAAAATTCCAGCAAGGGCGGATATTATATGCACTACGGTTCGGATTGCGTGATAAAAAACAATATAATCAGGGGCAGCCGCGACTACCAGTTCGGGCTCGGGCGCAATAGGGAAAATTCCTACACTTTTACAAACAACATAATACAATATTCCGCTCCAGCGAATCTCTTCAGAAAAAAGCAGAGCATTCCGCGCAAGGCGGCGAAAATCAATTCAAACATCTATTATTGCGACGGCGCGGAGGTGCTCTTCGGCGATATGAATTTCGACCAGTGGCGCAAAACGGGACAGGATACCGATTCGCGCATTGAAAAAATCGACGTTGATTCTCTGCTGAAAAACCGCCTCGGGGTGCCGTCGGTTGCTTTTGAGCCCGTAGACGTTTCGCGGGCTGGTGTCCGCGGCAAAATGGCGGAACGCGCGGGGGAAATTCTTAAAAACTACGCGTACGAGCCGATGTTCAAACACAATTTTAAGCTGCCGCAAAAGGGAATCGACGCCGACTTTGCCGCCGTCAAAACGGGCGAGCTTCCGCCAATCCCCGCAATCGCCCCGTACAACAAAAAATCGGTCTTCGTTGCGGAGGAAAACGGCGGAAAATTTTTGCGCGTCGTCGACACATTCAAGGATTTTAGACCGTATTTCTTCTACAATTTCAATCTTCCGTCCGCCGATTTCATAGAACTTGAAATAACGGCGCGCTTCAATGCCGACAGCCGCCTGCGTGTTGAAATTCGTCCCGAAGGAAAATTTGTCGGCTCTCCGGCGATGGTTGTGGCAAACGGCAAAATATGCGGCAGGAAAATTCCGCTGGACAAATGGCTGACGATAAAATGCGCAGTTCCCACGCACGTCAATTCCGACAAGACAATGCGTGTGGAGGTTTTCGATTCCGCCGAAAAAATCCTCTCTTTCACCCAACCCTATTCGGGCGATTTCTCCAAATTCGACAGCGTGTTTTTCATTGCCGTAAACGGCGGCAACGGCGAGACTTTCGATATCGCGCGGATTGTGCTAAAACCGCTTCAAAAATAATATGGAAGCTTCCAAACAACCCATAATTTCAATACGCAACCTGCGCCACAGCTATGTGGAGGGCGAAGAAACCAAGGAGGTTTTGCATTCCGTGGATATGGATTTCTACGGCGGCGAGATAGTCATCATTATGGGGCCATCGGGCTCGGGCAAGTCCACGCTGCTGAAAATCATAGGCGCGCAGCTTACGCTACAGGAGGGCGACGTGCGCATCGGCGATTTTTCCCTCGGGGGCGCGTCCGCCAAAGACTTGATGAAAATAAGGCGCAGGCTCGGTTTCATTTTCCAGTCGCACCACCTGTTAAATTCGATAAGCGTTTTGCAGAACGTGCAGCTGCCCCTCGCATTCGAGCCCGACGCCACCGCGAAAACTTCGCGCTTGAGGGCGCTAGAGGCGCTCGACACCGTAGGCATTGCCTCGCAGGCGTTCAAAAAGCCGTCGCGCCTCTCGGGCGGACAGCGCCAGAGGGTCGCCATTGCGCGCGCGCTAATCCGCCGTCCCCCGATTGTTCTGGCGGACGAACCGACCGCGTCGCTCGACGAAAAAAGCGGGCGCGAAGTGGTTGAGTTAATCAGAAAAATGGCGAAGGATTTGGGCGTAACCGTTGTTTTGGTCACCCACGACAACCGCATTTTGGATATTGCCGACCGCATAGTAAAGCTTGTTGACGGCAGAATACGCAACGATTAAACCGCGGTGAAAAAAGAAGTTTGGAGTTCCAAAATGGGGGTGGTGCTTGCCGTCGCGGGAAGCGCGGTAGGGCTTGGCAATTTTCTGAAATTCCCGGGGCTTGTGGCTATGTACGGCGGGGCGTCTTTTATGATTGCGTACGTGTTGTCGTTTTTCCTTGTCGGGGTGCCGATTTCGGTTTTGGAATGGACAATCGGGCGCAGGGGCGGCGGCTTGGGATACCACTCTTCGGCGGGAATTTTGGGCTCGCTGTGCGGCTCTAAAAAAATGGCGTACTTCGGAATCGTCGGCCCGTGCATGACGCTTGTTGTTTACTGCTATTACGTATACATAGAATCGTGGTGCTTGGGGTATGCGTATCACTTTTTGATGGGAAATATCAATTTTGATTCTCTGGCGGAATCGGGAGGGTTCTTTTCGGATTTCGTCGGGGCGGCGTCCGACGGCGAGGCGGTGTCGTTTTCTCCCGACAGGGTTTTCGTCTTCTTTTTGGCGGCGTTTGTGCTGAATTTCTACATAATTTACAGGGGAGTTTCGGGCGGAATAGAATCGTTTTGCAAATACGCAATGCCCACGCTGGTTGTCGTCGGCGCGGTGATTGTAATAAAGATGATGACACTCGGCTGCATGACTCCGGAGCACCCCGAGCGATCGATAAACCAGGGGCTCGGGTTTATGTGGAACCCGGTGAAGGTCGAGCTTCGCGAAAACGTCGGCGGGCAATGGAAGACGCTGCGCCCGCTTGTTGGCGCCGCCGAAATTTCCGCCGCGCAGGCAGAGGCGGCGCGGACAAACGCGCTTTCGGAATCTTCGGGCGGCGGCAAAGTGAAGGAGGTCGTGTTTATTTCCGTCTTCAAGCAGCTTTCAAACCCGTCCATATGGATTGCCGCGGCGGGGCAGGTGTTCTTCTCGCTCACCGTCGGTTTTTCGGCAATAATGACGTACGCGAGCTTCCTCAAGAAAAACGCCGACGTAGTTTTGTCTTCGGTTTCATCGTGCGCCACGAACGAATTTTTCGAGGTGTGCTTGGGCGGAATGATTACCGTGCCCGCCGCCGTTGCGTTCTTCGGCGTTGCGGGGGCTATCGGCGCGGGGCTTAGCCTGTTCGACTTGGGTTTCAAGGTGTTGCCGCTTGTGTTTTTCAATATGCCGGCAGGCGGCGTCTTCGGCTTTCTGTTTTTCTTTTTGCTCTTCGTTTCCGCCGTTACAAGCTCAATTTCAATGCTTATGCCAAATGTTGCGTTTATAGAAGAGGCTACGGGCTTCGGGCGCAGGGGATCCCTGCCGATGCTGGGCATAATAACGTTTTTCGTCTCGAGCTTCGTTCTGTTCTTTTCCGCCGATTTGAAAGCTATGGACACAATGGATTTCTGGATAGGTCAGGTAACGCTTTTCGTTTTCGCCACCGTCCAGACCGTGGTGTTCTCCTGGAAGTTCGGCGCGGAACGCGGCAGGCTGGAGGCGAACGAGGGGTCGGTGTTAAAACTTCCCAAAATATATTCGTTTGTAGTTAAATATATTTCGCCTATGGTTCTGTTTTCGGTGTT
>DAVZIV010000029.1:0-9968 GCA_052273125.1 Candidatus Merdousia sp.
GCGCCGAAAGCCGCCGTGCTCACCCACAGAAACCTGATGACAAACGCCTGCCAAATGCGCGCAATCAACGTGATAACGCCCGAAGACGACATTCTGCACGCGAACCTGCCGCTTTTCCACAGCTTCGGACAGTCGATTCAGGTGTGGTTTACGTCGATATTCGGCGTCCGCCAAGTCTCGGTGCAAAGCCCGTTAGAAGTGCAGGCAAACCTCAAGGCAATAAAGGAATGCGGCTCGACCATAATGATAAGCACGCCCACATTCCTGCGCTCATACTACAAACGCGCCACAAGCGCGGATTTCCCGAAACTCAAGCACGTAATAGCGGGCGCGGAAAAGACGCCCGACGGCTTCGACGACGCTTGGCGGGCGAAGTTCCCCAGCGTGGACTACCTCGAAGGCTACGGACTGACGGAAGCCTCGCCCGTCGTCTCGGTCAATCTGCCGCGGGGGCTACCGCTGCGCAAATACGGTAATCCCGAAAGCTCCACGCGCAAACATTCAGTAGGCGAAATCTTCCCCGGAATGTGCGCGGCTGTTGCAAACCCCGAATCGGGCGAACTGTTGCCGCTCGGGCAAACGGGTCTTCTCTACCTCAAGGGCGGCAACGTATTCAAGGGCTACTACGAGCAGCCCGAAGAAAACAAAAAACGCTTTGTAGGAGGCTGGCTCAACACGGGCGACTTGGCAATGCTCGACAAAGACGGCTTCATCTACATCAAGGGGCGAATTTCGCGCTTCTCGAAAATCGGCGGCGAAATGGTGCCCCACTACACCGTGGAGGCGGCAATAATAAAGGCTCTCGGCATTGAGAACAGCGAAAAGAACCTCGTGGCGATAGGTTCGCGCCCCGATTCCGCAAAGGGAGAGGCGCTCGTGCTGCTCTCGGCTACGGACATCGATATGGCAAAGCTCCGCCAATGCCTTGTAGACGCGGGATTGCCGAATTTGTGGATTCCCAAAATCGTCGTAAAGCTCGACGAAATTCCCGTGCTTGCAACGGGGAAACTCGACCTCGGCAGAATCCAGAAAATCTGCAAATTCTCCTAATAAAAAAGCGGAAACTTTTGCGGCGCCTAAACACGGGGCACTTTTGAAAATGAAAAAAATCGGGACATTTGCAATGGCGGTTCTCGCCGCGGCATGCGCATTGAGCCTCTCTTGTGCCGCCGCAGATACAGCGGTGTACGCAGCGCAGGGCGCGCAAAATAACGCAGCCAACGCAGCCGAAAAAGCCGAACCCGCGGCAAATAACCCCGACGCCGAGAACGCGAACAAAAACCTTCCGCAAACGTTTCTCTTCCTCTCCCGCCAAAGCTCAAATATGGATTTTGTCTGGAGAGTTCCGCCGAATAAAATCACGTTCAATACGGTAAAGAAAGTCTACAAAAACGAGTACCTGAACGTGTTTACGACATTCGCGAATATGTGCGAACCCGACGGCTCGTATAACATTGCTTTCTCGGTATCGCTTGTTTCGCCCGACGGAAAGGAAATTTTTATAGAAAAACAGAGGCGCATTTCGGGAAAATCGGCTGGAAATTTTGTCATTGCAGGCGGTTGCACGACGCTGCTGATGGAGGATTCCGACGCGCTCGGCGGATACAAATTCAAAATAACCGCGGAAAGCGCTTCGGGCAAAAAAAGCGCGCTCGAGACGGATTTCACCCTCGCCGATTTCGACGCAATTCCCGGGGAATTTCCCGATAAAAAAACGTACGCGCAAGCCGTGCAAAAATACAACGCAACATTCGCGCCGGAATTGCTGTATTCGCTGTACAAATCCAAATTCAACAACACAATCTCCCCGCAAAGCGGCATAAACTACGCCCAATACATGTTCTTCAAAGAGGCGTTTAAGACAAAGCCGTTTCTGGCGCGCAAAATAGCCGAAGAATTCGATACCGCCACAAACGCCGAACGCCTCAACGACATCATTTTGCTCACCGCGCTCGGGGAGGCAAAACTCATAGGCGGCAAAGAAATGACCGATTCGGAAAAGTCGCTGGTAAACGCGGCGTTTTCGGCTGTCGTGGCAATTCCGTCGCCCTATGAAAAGACTTTTGCCCCGCACGCATTCGAGCTTCTCTGGAACGAATTTTACGCAAGGGGAAACTACGCTCCTGTGGAAAAGACAATGTCCTACCTCAAATACGAAGACGCCGCAAAAAGCTTCGTCGAACACTACAAGGAGGGAACGCTGAAAACGCTCGACAAGAAAATGTCGGCAGACGCGCTGAAATACCTTTCCGCGGCACTCTCGCTGCTGGGCAACTACAGGGAAAAACTCGCTGGCGCTTATATAGATTACTACAGGGCGTCGAATAAAATGACCCCAGAAAAACTTTCCGAGAGCTGGAAACTCTGCGCCGAATTTTTCAAAATAAAAAAGCAAAAACAGCAGGAAGCCCAAGCGGCACAAAAGAACGCCGCCGCAAAGGCAAAAGAAACCGCCGCAAGCACTGACAAAAATCCCCCAGCGCCCGCCGCCAAAGACGCAACACCCCCAGACGCCCCGCACCCCGCCGAAAACTAAGCGGCGGTGAATTTTTCGCCAAAAAAACGGAACTCTATCTTACAAATCCAGCGCCTTTTTCAATTCGGGAGCATTGTCATTTTCGTCTATTTTTTTTCGCATCGCGGCAAGTATTGCCGTATTCTTTTTCGATTTAAGATATTCCACAAAACTGCGCAAATCTTCTATCGGAAGTTTGTCTAATTCGGCATTACCTACATCTTCGCCGTAAGGGCCCGAAAAAGATTTTTCAAGTATATTCTCGGCAATGTCGCGATGGCGGCCGCCAAACTTGTCGTAGGCAACAAGCAATTTTTTACAGAAGGCATAGCGCCGCTTTTTGCGCATAGTGGCAACGAAATAAGCACATATATCCTCGGCTTTTCCGACATTGCCGTGTTGGGCTTTCGTATATTGGTCTATAATGAAGTCGAAATGCTCCCCAAGCTTGTCGTCGGGAATATTACCGAAGTTTAATTCGTAAAATGCCCTACCTCCTAATCTGTACTCACGGGTACCCAAATTAACGAAAGGCGCACCCACCCGTTTTTTGACAACTTCGGCAGGACGCGTCGCGGATTTTTCCGCAGCGGAAGGCTTTTGCGCCTGCTCGGATTCGGCAGGGCGCGAAGTTGACGAAGTCGGCAATTTTTCCGTTTGTTTCGCCGCATTGTTTACCGCCCAGAAATACACGCCCGCGCCCATAATTCCCAAACAAAGGCAGGCATACACCGCAAGCCGAATGCGCGGGAATTTTCCGCGCGCAACCGTCCCCGCTATTTCGGAAAATTCAAGCTTGGCGTAGGGATTTTCAACAACCGCTTTTATGTCGGCGGCTATGTCTGCAAAGCGAAGATAGCGCTCCGACGGGCTTTCGGCAGTCGCCCTGTTGACGATTTCCATGAAGCAATCCCAAGCTATAATGTCGGCGGTTGACATGGAATCTTTGCCCTGCGGCGGGTACATGTAGGCGGCTCTGCCGATTAGGTCGGGAAGATTGCCCGTTATGAGCGTGTAAAACGTTGCGGCTACACCCCACATATCGGGATTTCCGCGGCGCGCCGAATACCACGAAGGCGCGCTGTAATACGGCGTTCCCGCAGAGGAGGCCGAAAGCCTGTCTTCAGACGCCAACCCTATGTCCGCAAGAACAATCTTGCCGCCTACAAAAAGAATATTTTGCGGCTTTATGTCCCTGTGTAAAAGCCCCGCCGCTGAAATTGCCTGTGCAGCGGAAATCACGGGAGAGATAAACGCGAGAATCTCCGCCCGCGAAAACCATTCGTCGGCGGATTTCCTTGCATCTATGCGCGCCTGAAGCGTATCGGGCACCCAGCGTTCGTCTTCGGGGGAAATCGACGAATCCAAGCCGTCGGCAAGCGGCATTGCATAATACAGACAATCGCCGCCGTCGCAAACATCGCCTATTTTTATTATGTTTTCCGACGCCGCTTTTCCGCAAAATTTTACATATTTTTTCAGAGCCTCAAGTTCCCTTGTTGCGCCGCCGCTTTTTGACACGCTCTTGACTGCGCAGTAGGCGCCGTCGCGCATTTTGGCAAGCCATACCTCGCCGAAGCCGCCCGAACCTATCATGCACAGCATTTTGTATTTGTCTTTGAACTCCGAAAGCTCCATATTCTACGGGTAAGTAAAGCCGCCGATATTTTCAATAAAATTCGGAGGAATATTTTTTGATTTCAAACGAAAACATATGTATGAGCTGCCCAGATACACCAAAAAGCCTCATCGGAAAAATCCTCGACAACGCCGACGTCAAACTCTGGCAGAAGTCGTGGGAGAGATTCTACGAAACGTACCTGATTACGGTTCGGCAAATGACCGTAAACTCGTTCAAGAAAATCGGCTGGAAGAGCGCCGACGAATCCGTAATTTCGGGCATAATTTCCGAAACGTTCCTCAGCCTGCAAAAGGCGTTTGAAAACGGCAATTACACACCCGAAAAATACAGATTCCGCGGCTTTCTAAAAACCATAGTCTACAAGCGAACCCTCGACTACATTCGCAAGCAAAATTCCGACAGGCTCGTGAAAGTGGAATCCATAGAAATTTCCGATATGCTTTCAAAAGACGATAGCCCAAAATGCGCCGCCTACTTCGACACCCTCGAAGACGACGAGGCGCGCGCCTACAGAATGTCGCTGATAATGGACATTTGGGAATCAATACGCCACAGCTTCGACCCCAAAACCTGTCTGTGCTTTGAAATGCGCACGCTCGAAGACAAACCCGTAGCCGACATTTGCGAACAACTGGGCGTTCCGCGCGAAAAGGTGGACAAAAGCGTCCATAGGGTGATTAAACGCCTGCGCGAGGAAACCCAAAAAGAATATTACAAAAAGGAGATAGCAAGATGACACAACAAGACCCCGAAGGCAGGAATGCCCACAACAAGCTCGACGAGAGCGAAGAGACAATCATAGCCGACCTCAAAGCCGCCTACAAACAAATCAATAAAATAAAGAAATCCACACAGGCGCGCGAGATAAAGCTGGACATAGAACGCCGCAACCTCGCCGACAAAATGAAAAAAGAGTAAAAAAAGAAAAAATTGCGCGGAAGATAATTACATTCCCTGCGAAATAAAATACGAATGGGCAACAACGCTCATTCGTAATTTATTACTAAAGGAACACAATGAAAAGATTATTGACAATAGTATGCGTATGCGCACTCGCAGGGGCGGGAATTGCCTTCGCTTCCGTAAAGCCCGAAACAAAATCTCCAATTAACGGCATTGAAAAATGCGAGGACGTATTTAGATGTTCTGCCTGCAAAGGAACGGGCGGGAACGGCATCACAAACTGCCTTTTTTGCAACGGGACAGGTAGAAGTAATAGTTATTAATTCCTTGTAGAGAGAAAACATGCTAAGATTTATAGTATTTTTTCTCTGTATTTTTATATGTTCCTGCGCGCACATCTCAAAAACGGAATGTGCGCGCGGGTTCTCGTCGGATAATTTATATACGTTGGACGAGAACGGGCACATTACTCTTTTCAACCCCGAAAATTTCATTCCCCCTCCACAAGAAAACAAACTATCAACGCGACTCTGCGAAGACGGCACTTTTGAATTTTTTGAAGTAAAGGCCGACAAAATTTTGCGAAAGAGCAAATGCGGTGAAAGAATCAGTTTGTGCGCCGCAGACAATGAAAATTTCTATCTTCTATGCAATGATAAATCGGAATTCGCAAGGATAGAAAAGTATTCCGCAAAAACAAAGTCATATTCCGTTGTAGCCCAATTTTCAAGCGATGCGGAAAGAATTATTTTTTCGGATAAAAACGGGGAAAAGGAAATTCAATGTATTTATTTTTCGGACGGGTCGCGCTACATTTCCGATAAATTTTCGGAGGCGGAATTAAAAATAAGAAACGCTGTAATATCACAAAATAAGGTACATAATATCTACTGGATTAAAAGAGCCAAATCTACTGATATTTGGCTCGCCGAGGTTGTGTATACCGATAGACCATCTGTTTATATTTCGTTTGATTTTACAAGAAATTCTGTTGTCGAAATTGTAGACGATTTCAAAAATTGGGAAACGACAACGCTACGGATTAAACATAGCTTTACGGCAAGCGACGGCGAAAATATTGACGTTGTTTTGACATACCCCAAAAATTGCCGACTTCAAAATCTGCCAACTATAGTATTTCCGCACGGTGGTCCGGCATCGCGCAATACTTTAGATTTTGATTATCGCGCAGATATTCTGGCAAGTGAGGGGTTTCTGGTTGTCCAGCCGAATTACCGCGGTTCGACTGGCTACGGAAAAACATTCCGTTTTGGAGGATTCGGCGCGCGGGGAATAACGCGCGCCCAACTGGATATTTCGGAATCGCTAAACTATGCGTTAAAAAACGAATGGTCAGACAAAAATAATATCTTCATTCTCGGCGGCTCGTGGGGAGGATTTTGTGCGGCTTACGCCTTGACGTCATCGAAAATTTACAAGGCGGGAGTTTTATTATTTGGAGCATACGACATTCCGCAAATGTTGAAATCGTCTCCCAAAAAGTCGGGGGCAAACAAGGGGCTGGACAAGCTACAATATGGGAACACTTCCGAAGAGCTTAAACGACTAAAACAAATAAGCCCATTTTTTAACGCCCAAAACATTTCGGCTGATGTTTTGCTTTACCACTTTTTTGATGATGAGGTAATTGAATTTCAACAGAGTAAGCGCTTTTACGACGAATTAAAAAAGAACAATAAAAAAGTAGAGTTTATCTACGAGAAAGGAGCCCACGGATTTCCATCAATATACGACGAATACAATGCCTATAAAAAAATCATAAAATTTTTTAATAACAAACTTGAAAAACCCGTCTCCCCCTGAAATCCTCCCCCCCTCAAAAAAACGCCCGCGAAGGCGGACGTTTTGGAAAGTTTTGCTAAACGGCGCGGGCGATGGATTTTATTTGCACATTATGGAGACGTCCCAGTCGGTCATGAAGACTGCGCCGTAGGAGAGCGTGAGGTGGAAGAGCGACGTATTCCATTTTGCGTCTTTGCTCCAGCCCTCGAACGTCGTTGTTGCACCCTCGTCGAGCATTTTAAGCCACGCGTTTTTGTCGGTCAAAAGCTCGTAGAGCAGCGCCTCTTCGCCGTCGCGCCGCAACGACGCCATCAGCGGGAACGTTACAAACAACAAACTTTTCGACATTCGTTTTTGGCGCACCATTTCCACAATGTTGCGGCGCGTCTGCTCGTCGGGGCAAAGCCCCAGAAACCACGGATAGACGTTTGCGGGAAAGCTTATGTGCGCAGAAGTTTCGCTGTCTTTGAAAAGCTTTTTGTCGGCGTCGTAGAAGGCGGCGAGGAACGCCTTTGTGAGCTCTTTTTCGCCCGCGAATTCCGACTCGCCGAGTTTGCGCGCAACGCGGTTGAACTGCCTGATAGCGCCTACGTACCACGCGTTTATGACGTTGTGTTTGGTCTTGCAGACGCGCCCTTCGCGAATATCGACATCGTAGCCGTCGCGCCACGGCGCCGGCCATTCCACAACGCACCACTTGTCGAGATTCGCCAAAAGTCCGTCGGCAGTGCCGTATGTCTTTGCATAGTATTGCAGAATTTTGCGGAATTGCGGCAGACGCGATTTTACGAATTCGCGGTCGGCGTCGCGCGCCTCGAGCACGGGCAGCAGGGTGAACATCATCAGCGGGTACTCGGCTATTTCCTGCATGAAAGAGCAGTTTGCGCACGTAACAAGCCCTTCGTTGATGAACGATGTGCGTAGGAAGTCGTCGACCATTTTGCGCATCGGGGCGAAGTCGCCCGTAAGCAGACACCAAGTCAGCATTGTGTAGCAGCCGTCGCCGAGGTAGTAGCCCTTTTCGCGCTCCATGCAGTCCTGAATCTGCTCCTGAACGCCGACGGCGATCGACCTCACGCACAAATCCCAGATTTTTTTGACAGTCGGATCGTTCGGGTAGCGGCATTTGGCGGCGAGCTTAAACGGCATATGGCGGGCGACGAGTTTTATTGAAGATTCGTCCACTTTCGCCTTGGAGTCTTTCGGCAGCACGATTTCCGCGTACCTGAAAGATTTGAAATCGAACTGGTTGAGCGCGTCTTTCTTTGCCCCCGAGAGCCTGAAATATTCCACGTAATTGCAGTTTGCGCGGAGTTTGTAGCGCACGGTGGAATCGGCGTTTAGCTCCTGACCGAAGCGCATCTGCAGTTCGTCGCCTTTTTTGCCCGACGCCTCGAAGGCAAAATACCCTACATACATCGCGCCGAAATCCACAAATATGGTGTCGCCCCTGCGCTCTATTTTTGCGGGCTTTACGTCTTCAAAAACGAGCGGTTTCAGCGGCGAGGCGAAAAGCTTGTAGTCTGTGTTTTTCTTCACCCGCGCGGGCTGCCAGTAGGAATCGTCGAAGTCGGGGCGCTCGAAGCCGACTTCGGCGAAAGCGGCGTCGTAGCGCTCCAAAAATTGGGTGTCGTAGCCGGCAATTCCCGCCGACGAATAGGCGCGGTGCTCCGCCTGACGCCAAGTTGAATCGGTCTTCAGCAGAGTTTTGCCGTCCGCCAAAACGTCGCAAATGAAGCCGTGGCGGAAGTCCCCGCCCACCCACACGCGGTTTATCAGCCCCTGATAATAGCTATGCACGGCAATCACATTCCGACCCTTTTTAAGCAACTTTGATATGTCGGCTTTCTGGTAGAGATAATGGAACGGATAGCCCGCGGCGGGCCCCTGCGCGGCGAATTTTCCGTTGACGTAGACTTTTGCGTAGTCGTCGGCGGAAAACAGAATTTCGGCGGATTTCGGCACGGCGTCGAGGCTGAATTCCTTTCTGAAAAGTATGTGCCTGTTTTGGATTCTGCGCGAAAGTTTGTCCACCTGCTTCGCCCGCGCGTAGTCGAGCTGGCGGCGGAAGACGTTTATCGGCGCGAGGTTTTCAAACTCCGCCGACGTAATCCAAACGCCGTCGAACTTGCGCGGCGGCTCTTCGCCCGACGGCTGCGCGCCGCATATTTGCGCCGCAACCGCGGCCGCCAAAATTGCAGTAAATTTGCGTATTCCCATATGTGTGCCTTTTTAGTGTGTTGAAAAATTCGCTCCCGACTCCAGACGGCTATTTGCGCCGCCGCGCAAAAGCCGCGGCAAGGGCGCAAAGCGCGGCAACCGCAGCAAGGCTCGAGGGCTCCGGAATGCCCGCCACGCATGAAAAATCCCCAAGCATCGGGTTGTCTTTGCCCATGTCAAAATTCTGCCCGATTATGCCGATGTGGAAAGTTCCGCCGACAATTTCGGGAAAATCGAGATTCCCCAAAACGAACGATTCCCCGAGCGTAGAAAGCGCCGCCGAAAACAGGCTGTCTGCGCCTTTTTCAAACGAGACCAAAAATTCAAAGCGCTCTTCGGGCGGGAAAATTATGGGCAAATCTTTTTCCAAAGAAGTCCCGTCGGAGGCAAATACGGAAACCGAAAGCGTATCGACGCTAAAAGAGGCGCTCCAAGTTATCCACTCGTCCGCCGCGCCCGCCCGCGTGCTGCGAAGCCCGACTTCCACGGAAGAACCGCCGAGCGTGATTGCAGGCGGAAGTTCAAGGTTCGCCGAAAAACCGTCGCCGAGGCGCGAAATTTTCGATTCGTCGAAATAAAGCCGCGCTTGGGTGTCTTCGTTGCCCGTGAATCTCGCCGAGCCGCTATCGTAGGATACCCCGAAGGAGGGATATTTGAAAATCCAATCATTTTCGTCAATGGGTGCCGAAAACAACGGCAGGGCGGCTACGCCCAAGAGCATTGTCATAAATTTTCTCATGGCCTTGACGGTAAACAATTCCCGCCCTCCGTCAACAATTAACCGGCGAGGCGCGGGCACAAAAAAACCTCTCGGAAAACCCGAAAGGTTTTTGGTGCTCAGAACGGGACTCGAACCCACACGGCTTTCGCCATACGCCCCTCAAA
>DAVZIV010000030.1:0-9846 GCA_052273125.1 Candidatus Merdousia sp.
ATTTGCGCTACGCGCATCGCCGCGCCACAGAATCGAAACCCGCCGAGCGGGAAAAGGCGTCAAATTGTGCTTACAAAACGCGGCTTTGCGGAATGCGAGCGCCGAAGACAGTACATTTAGTACGGCAAAGTGCGAGCACTACGCGAAACGCGTTTTTAAGCCAATTTCACGCCTTTTACTTTTTGGGAGCGGAGGCGTTGATACGCTTGATAAGCTCGTCTGAGAGGTCGAATTCCGATTTCGAGAACAGGCAAACCGTCTTCGCCAAAACGTAGTCGGCTTTCTTTTCCTTTGCCAGCTTTTCGATTTCCTTTGAAATTTCCTCAAAGTGCACCTGCTGAATTCTCTTGGCACTTTCGCCGAGGCGGACTTTAGCCTGTTCGGAAATGTTGCGCATATCTACTTCAAGCCTCTGAATGGCTTCCGCCTTGGGCTTTACTTCCTTTTCAATAATGGAGTTTTTGGCAGCCTCGGTCAACGCGGGATTCTTCGCCTTTTCAACAATGGGCTGAATTTCCTTTACGAGAGCCTGACGCTTTTCGTCCATTTTCTGGAGTTCCGCCTTTGTTGTTTCGGCGGACGCGTTGATTTGTGCGGCGGCTTCCTTTGCCTTGTAGAAGTTCTGGTACACTTTTGCCATATCGACATAGTATATTGAACCAGCGTTGAGAATCGAACCGGCAAATGCCGCCGCCATTAGTGCTATTGCTTTTTTCATATATTTGTATTGCTTTCTTTTGCTTTAGAAACGTTTTTTCGGCAAAAGTTCCGTTTTTTAGTAGACTACGCCGAAAGAGAAGTTGAATTGAATGCCGTCGTTGTTGCGTTCGCCGGCGGTTACGGGGTTTGCAATATCTATGCGCATCGGCGCACCCATGAGAATTATGCGCAAGCCAACGCCGATGTCCGAATTGTAGTCGGAGGGGTTGAAAGTCCAGTCCGCCTCGTTGAGGAAGCCGACATCGTAGAACACGGCAAAGCGCACAGGATTGAAAATCTCGATTGAGTATTCAATGGAGGCAAACCCGAAAGAATTTCCGCCGAACGGCTCGCGCGTGCGCTGCCCCAAGCGTCCGACTTTTCTGTACTTGAAGCCGCGCAAGTTGTAGCCGCCGCCCAAGAAGTACTTTTCAAAATACGGAACTTCCTGACCGGAAAGCCCCATCACACCGCCGATCCTGCCAACGACCGAAACAACCTGATTGCCGAAATCGAACGTCGGGCACCACCAACCGCCGCGCAGCTCGGCGCGATAAAGCGCGGTGTCGCCCATAAAGGGTCCACCCGCCAAATCCTGCAAAAACTCAAAACGCGTTCCGCTAGTGGGCGTGAGAAGACTGTCGCGGGTGTCGCGCAGGAAAGAGAGCGTTATTTGCGACTGCGTGCGGTTGCCGATATCGCCCCTGTCGGGACGCATAACGCCGTCGAGAATCAGCTCGTTGTTGACATCGTAAATATCGACATTTTCAATTTTGTAGGCAATCTTGCCTTCGACAAGCTCGAAAAGGCGCTTCCTCAAGTAGTGTTCCATACCCAAGCGGCACTCGGAGTAATAGTCCGAATAATAGTCGGACTGCGACCTGTAGAGTTCAAAGCCGTACGAGAGCGTTCTGTTGAAAACCCACGGCTCTTCAAAGTTCAAGACAATCTGGCTGCTCTTGAGACCGATACTGCCGCGAAGCCTGAATTTCTGCCCCGCACCCTGAAAATAGCTGTCGGGATTTGTGTAGTCGAAATTGCCCTGCGTCAATTCAACAGTACCGACCAAGCTTTCTACCGTGCTGAAGCCCGCGCCGAAAGTTACATTGCCCGTGCGCCCCTCTTTGACGACTATTTTCAAATTGCGCCTGTTGGGAATATTGGAGGCTTCGGGCGAGAGATTCACCTCTTCAAAAAAGCGCGTTTCCTTGAGGCGGCGTTCCGACTGCTTCATTCTCTTGAGGTCGAAGATTTCGCCGGGGGCAAGGGCAAGTTCCCTGATGATGACTTCGCTCTTCGTCTTGGAATTGCCCTGAATGTTGATTGATTCAAGGTAGAATTTGTCGCTTTCTATGATGTCTATGACGAGGTCTATTTTGCCGTCGGTGAGGTTCGGGCGGCGAAGGGCGCGCACGATTGTGTCTATGTAGCCGTATTCGCCGTAGTAGGTCTTGATGGCGTCAACCATTTTATCTACGCGCTCGGGCGAAAACACGTTGCCGTCGGTGAGATCGAAGTAATCGACAAACGCCTCGAGTTTCTGGCTTTTGAAAAGCTTGTTGTTTTTGAAAGTCGTCTTGCCGACCTTGTACTGG
Organism: Candidatus Merdousia sp.; assembly: GCA_052273125.1. GTDB lineage: Bacteria > Verrucomicrobiota > Verrucomicrobiia > Opitutales > Intestinicryptomonadaceae > Merdousia. The sequence continues at coordinate 2,295 of DAVZIV010000030.1, forward strand.
CGGTTGGGAACTATTGTTATAACAATGTCCATATCGCCGGGGTTGTCGGCGTCGGGAAATTCAAACTTGACCTTGCTTTCGTCTATTTCAACGTCGAGATAGCCGTGGTTGCGGTAGAATTTGCGCAGGGTCTCCAAGTCTGTCTTGAACTCGTCCTCCTTGAATCTGCCGTTGTCGGTCAGGTAGGAGATTATGGGAATCCATGTGTCGGTTTTCATTTCGGCGGCGAGCTTGAGAGAGCTTATTTCGTCTTTCTTGTCGCGCCCGAAAAGTTTTTTGCCTATTTTGCCGAAGAAACCGTAGCTTTTTTCGGCGGCGGGGTCGCCCTTGAAGTAAATGTTTTGAATTTGAACGTCGGGCCCCTCGTTGACATTGAAGACAACCGCTCCCCTGCCGAGGTCGTCGTTGCGCTGGATTGAGTACGAAACTTTTGCAAGCGCGTAGCCTTTTTTTACGTAGAAATCCCTGATTTTGTCGGCGTCGCGCTTTATCAAAACTTCGTTGAGCGGCGCGCCCGCGTAGGATACAATTTCGCGCTGGAGTTTAGACGCCCTGTACTCTTTGTTGCCGTTGAAGGCAATCTGCGATATTCTGTACTTGGGCGTTATGCGCACTTTTATGGAAACTTTGCCGTCGGCAGTTGCAGTCTTGTCCACGGCGATGGAATCGTAAAGTCCGGTGTCGTGAAGCGAGCGTATCGACTGGTCGAGCGCCAGCTGCTTGAACGGTTCGCCTTTTTTCAAATGGATATGCGAAAGAACCGCCTCTTTCGACACCGATTTAGGGCCTTCCACGACCACGCCGATTTCCGCGATCGGCTTGTTTTCGATTGCCTCCTGCGCGAACGCCGAAAGGGGCAGCAACGCCGCAAAAACAAACGCCGCCGCATTGCGCAAAAGCCCGCGGACCTTAAATTGTTTCTTCTTTTTCATAGTTTTCGTATCTTGTATAACTTCTGTTAAACAAGAGAGTTGAAGGCCCTGTCGGGCCGTTTCTTTGCTTGGCGATGTCGGCGCGGATAAGCCAACTGTCGCGGGCGGCGGCTTCGTCGGTTGTTTTCTGCTTGCTCAACAAAATGATTACGTCGGCGTCCTGCTCTATGGAGCCCGATTCGCGCAAGTCGCTGGCGCGCGGCGGGCGCGTTTCCTTTTCGCTGTCGCGGTTGAGCTGCGCCAAGACAATCACGGGCAGCTTCAACTCTTTCGACATTGCCTTCATTCCGCGCGAAATTTCGGCGACTTCCTGCTCGCGCGGCATAGTCGGGTCCGACCCCTTGAGCAGCTGGAGGTAGTCTACAACTATCAGACCCAATCTGCGGCCGCTGCGCTTTAAATCCTGATTGAGGCGGCGGGCTTTGGCGCGCATATCCAGAATTGAAAGGCTTTCGGAGTCGTCAATCCACAGGGGGGCGTTGGAGATTTCGCGGGCGGTTGTCTGAATGTCTTCGTTCTTTCCCTTTTCAAGTCGCCCCTGTCCGAGCATATACTGGTTGACACGCGCACGGGAGGCAATCATGCGCATATACAGCTGGTCAGCCAACATTTCCAGCGAGAAAACGAGCGTCGGCGCGGGGTCGGGCTTGAATATTGCGCTTTCGACTATGTTTAGGGCTATCGACGTTTTGCCCGTGCCGGGGCGTCCAGCAATGACAATCATTTCGTTGGCGTGGAGACCGCGCAATTTTGAGTCGAGCGCGGTAAAGCCCGTGGGCACGCCGCTGATCGCGCCCTTGGTCGCCAGCAACTGGTGGATTTTCACCAACGCCGACTCGACCTGCTCGCTGGCGGGTCTCATTGTATTGCCGACTTGGTCGTTGTTTATGCCCAGAAATGTCTTTTCAACATCGTCCAGCAAAGTCGAAACCGCCCCGCGGTTTGAGCGAACCTGCTCGAGTGTCGAAACGCACGCCTCCGAAATTTTGCGCAAGAAGTATTTGTCGCGCAGAATGCCGAGCCACTGGCGGAAATTCGCCGCCGATTCTATCCTGCTGAGGAGCCTTTCGGGAATATAATTGATGTCGATTTTGTCGAACGCGCCGAGAAGCTTCATTCGCTCCGTGAGCGTGATTGCGTCTATTGCAAGCGAATCCTTGTGGAGGGAGAGCATTGCATCGAATATCATTTTGTTGGGCAGCTCGAAAAAGTAGTCAGCCCTCACTTTTTCGGCGACGCAGATATTCATAAACTCGTTGGACTCGTCCAAGAGAATGCTCGCGAGCACGCCCGCCTCGGCGTCCGAATTGCGGGGGGCGTCTTCGCTCCAATTAAAACGCGTAGACAACAAAGCCCCAGAGTCTCGCCTTTGAGTCTCTGCGGCTTTTTTAAATGCGGTTTTGCCTCTACTTTCGGCCATAGCGGCAAAATCGACTTACCTACTTGGATTCTTTGGAATCTTCGATGGGATTTTCCGAGACAACCTCGAAGTTCAAATCCACCTTCACTTCGTTGTGGAGCTTGATTTGAGCCGTGTGCTTGCCCAATTCCTTTACGGGCTGGTCGAGGTGGATTGCCTTCTTGGGAAGCTCTACGCCGTTTTCGGCGAGCTTTGCAGCCAAATCCGCAACCGTTACCGAACCGAACATCTTGCCGCCTTCGCCGGTCTTGACCGCGAATGCAATAGTCATGGAATCGAGGGTGTTAGCCAAAGCCTGCGCGTTTTCAAGTTCCTTTGCCTCCCTTATCTGGCGGGCTTTCAAAAGCGCTTCAATCTGCTTTTTGTTAGCCTTGTTTACGGGAATGGCTATTTTCTGGGGGAAAAGAAAGTTGCGGGCGTATCCGGCCTTGACCGTTACCTGTTCGCCTTCTCCGCCCAAATTCGACATGGGCTTTACCAATAATACTTTGCTGTTTGCCATAATATTTATGTGTTAAATGTTGATATTAAATGTTGCTGGTGAATCAAAACGGAACGTCGTCTTCCAAATCGTCCTGCGGGGCGGGCTGCTGCATCTGCTGGCGCGGCGCGCGCTGCTGGCGGGCGGGCGATGGAGCGTAGTCGCCGTCGAAGCCGCCCGAGTCTCTGGCGGAGCCGATAAACTCAAAACGTTCCAAAACAACGACCAATTTTGTGCGCTTCTGCCCCTGTTTGTCTTCCCACGAGTCCTGACGCAGGCGGCCTTCAACCAAAATGGGCTTGCCCTTGGTAAAATATTTGGAGATGTTTTCGGCGGTTCTGCCGAACGAATCGATGTCCACAAAGCAGGTTTCGTCGCGCTGGGAACCGTCGTTGGCACTGAAAGAGCGGTTTACCGCAATCGAAAAGCGGCATATGCTCGTTCCGTTTTGCGTCTGGCGCATTTCGGGATCCCTCGTGAGGTTTCCCATCAAAATGACTCGGTTGAACGAAGACATACCCTACCTCCGTCTTCGTTATTTAGCCAACGCTATGAAACGGTCTACCGTTTTGTCCAAACGGAGCTTTTCTCTGATGAGAGCGGCGGAGTCTGCCGGACCTTCGTAGTTGAACTGAACGTATATGCCTGCGGGGAAGCTGCGGTTGGGTGTGCGGGCGAAAGTTTTCTGTCCGAGATTTTCGGACGATTCAACCTTGCAACCTACCGATTCCAACACGCCTTGAATCTTCGCAATCAAAGTTTCCACGGGTTCGTTGTAGCCTCTTGTGTCGAGAATGAATGTTGTTTGATATTTCTTATTCATATTTTTTCTTTATGTAAATTGTTTATATAATCCCAGTGTCTGGCAAGTTATTTCAAATAGAGGGCGCCTGATCAAGCCTTTTTACCGCCGCGCCGACAAAAGTTCAGCAACGGTTGTAGAGGTTTTGGGCCTTTGCAAGCCCGTCGCGCACTATGGCTTCGGCGACGGCGCAAATGTCTATCTTTTTCATTTCGATCCAGTCGCCGTCGGGAACTTTGCCCAAGACGTAGTCGGCAAGGGGCATTTCCTTGAGCGGCTTTGCGCCGATGCCTACGCGGATTCGCACAAAATCGTTGCCGATTCTATCCATCACCGAAGCCACTCCGTTGTGGCCGCCGCTTGAACCGCCCTGCGAAAGCTTGAGCCTTCCGGCGTCCAAAGTGATGTCGTCGTATATGACGGCGGCGTCGGCGGGTTTTACTTTCAGGAACGAAAGCGTTTTTGCAACACCTTCGCCGCTGTTGTTCATGTAGCCGTCGCAAAAGGCAAGAACGATGTCGGCGGAGCAGATTTTCACTTTTGCCACGAACGCCGCGCAGTACTTGTTTTTTGCAAAATGTCCGCCGTAGGCGTTTGCAAGGCGCATCAGAAACATGGCGCCCGCGTTATGCCGCGTACCCGCGTACGCCGCACCCGTGTTGCCAAGCCCGAATATCACCTTTATAGACATCTATTTGAAAGAACAAACGCGCCGGCTTCACCGCGCCGCCGAAATTTTCAAATCGGCGGCGGGACGCTGCGGGCGCAACCGAAATTATTTCTTGGCGGGTTCTGCGGGCTTTGCGTCGGCTGCGGGAGCGGCAGCAGCTGCAGCGGCGTCGCCTTCGGCGGGAGCTGCGGGAGCGGGTTCTTCCTCAACTTCAACCATGTTGCAGGTTACGACGACCGAATCTGCAGGAGTTTCAAATTCAACGCCTTCGGGGGCTTTGATGTCTGCAACCGTAAAGCGGTCGCCGACTTTCATGGACGAAACGTCCACCAAAATCATTTCGGGCAGGTCGCGCGGGCGGCACTTTACGCGGATTTCGTGTTCGTGAACTTCGATAACGCCGTTTTCGTTCTTTACACCGTAAGCTTCGCCCTCAAAGTGCAGAGGAACGACGGCCTGCATGGGCTTGCCTCTTACAACTTCCACGAAGTCAACGTGCATGGGGTCGCCCGAAAGGGGGTGGCGCTCCACGTCTTTGAGCATCGCATAGCGCGATTCGGTGCCGTCGGAGAATTCCATTTCAATCAATACGGCTTTGCCGACAATGGCTTTGAGCGCGACAGTCAAGTCCTTCTGGTTAATCAGAAGATTTTTTTCGCCGCTTTCACCGTAAATAACGGCGGGAATCTGGCCGCTTTTGCGGTAGCGCTTGGCGTTGTTGCCGCCGAGCTGAGTTCTGTTTGTTGTGTTTAACTTTATCTGTTTCATTGTCTTATTGTTGTTTTTTTAAATAGTTCCGAAGGCGATTCGCCGCCCCGAAAAAATCCGCCGACAGCAAACCTTATAAATCTAAAGGGCGCTACTTTATCGTTATCATTAACAAAATCAACAAAAATCTTACCCGCTTTTACAAAAATTTTCCAAAGGCTGCAAATCCCTTCAAGACGCTTCCGTCTGGCGGCTGAATATTTTTTCGTTTTGCAAGACGCCGCCGCGCGGCTTCGCGGGCGTTCCAACCATTGCCGCCCTACACGCCCGAAAACCGCCCGACTAAAAAAAGTTGACAACCCGCACACCGTCCGCGATACTCGCAGGCGATAAAAAACAAAAGGTACAACAGATGGAAATACAACAGGAAACAGAAGGCAACGTAAACATTCTGACAATCAAGGGCAGGCTCGACGTTACCACAACCCCCGACATCGAAGAGGCGTTCAACAAACTTTTCCAAAGCAACCCGTCGAAAATTCTGGCGGACTGCGCCGACCTCGAATACATAAGCAGCGCGGGTCTGCGCGCCCTGCTTTCCGCCGCAAAGACTGCAAAGAAAATCGGCGGAAAGATTGTGCTTTGCACGCTCAACAAAAACGTGGCGCAGATTTTTGAAATTTCGGGGTTCAACTCGATTTTCGACATCTACCCCTCGCGCGCCGCGGCGCTTGCAGCTCTCTAAAGAAACATTTTCGCAAAAAAAAGGAACGGTTCAAAATTTCCCGTTCCTTTTTTGTTTTTGCAACCCGCGTATTTGGCGGCGCGGCGAATGGGTCAAACTTCCGCCGACATATTCGGCTCAGCGCACATTCGGGCAACGGGCATCCCGCAACGCGAATGCCGAAACGCAGGCAAGCTATTCGGGCAGGTTTTGCAAGATTTCGGCGGCAAGAGCGTCGAGATTGGCGAAATCTTGCGCGACGGGTCGCCCCTTTGCCACGACATCGGGAAGCTTCTTGGGCTTGATGAACGTAAACGCGGCATCGACCGCCGCCGAAAGCTTTCCGCCCCAGCCCAGCGATCCGATGACCGCGTAAAACTTTATCTTTGCCTTCAAAATATTCGCAAGCGACGCCACGTACGGCGTCCTCGGGTGCGGCCCCGAAAGCACCATGGACGTTCCGAACACCAGACCTGCGGCGTCGACAAGCTCTTCGGCTATTACGCCCTCGTCGGATTGCATTATGTCGGCGCAGACAACTTCCACATTCGCCGCCTTCAATTTTTCGGCGAGATATTCCGACATAATCTTGGCGCTGTCGTACATTGAAACGTACGCAATCACGACTTTGCGCGCGACTTCCGCCGAAGTCCACTGCGCGTACAAATCGGTAATGAAAGATATGTCCGCGCCCCTGTAGACGGGCCCGTGCGACGGCAGAATGAAATCTACGCCCATTTCGAGAACCTTCGCCAAATACTTTGCGCAAAAATTTCTAAACGGCATCATAATCTCGGCGTAATAGCGCTTTGCCGACTCGCGCAGGTCGGCGGATTTGTCGGCAAAGATGTCGAAATTCGTGTAGTGCGCGCCGAAGAAATCGCACGTAAAAAGCGCCTTGTCCTCCTCGCAAAGGGTGAACATTGTGTCGGGCCAGTGAACCCACGGCGCTGGAATAAAACGCAGAGTTTTGCCGCCCAGCGATAGCGTGTCGCCGTCTTTGACAACCGTTATTTTATCGCGCGCAACACCCAACATATTCGCAAGGTTTTCGGCGCACTTGTCGGTGCAATAAACCCGCGCCGACGGAAATTTTTCAAGCAGCAGCGGGATAGCCCCCGAATGGTCGGGTTCGGCGTGATTTGCAACAATGCAGTCAATCTTAACCCCAGACGAAACCAACCCATTTACGTATTCGTCTGCAAACTTTGCATACATAGTGTCTATGAGCGCCGTCTTTTGCCCGCCGCGCACCAAGTAGGAATTATAACTTGTGCCCTGTTTCAGCGGAACAAGCTGGTCGAAAATTTCCCTCTGCTTGTCGAGTTTTCCGCAATAAAAAATGCCATCAGTAATTTCTTTCATCGAACGGAATCTAACACTCGCCCCATTCCCGTCAACAAATAAAAAAAGTTGCGAGGGCGCATTGTTTTTTGTTTTGTTTTTATATTTTTTCAGGAAAAAATTTATAAAAACAAAAAACAACGCGCTCGGGCATCACTTGGTTTGTTCGGGTGGTCTGTACTAAAGTACTATCCCACCGCTCACAAACGCAAGTCCTGCCTCGAACCTCGCAACTTTTTCACCCGCTCGGCGGGTTTCGATTCTGTGGCACAGCTATGCGCATAGCGCAAATCGCCGCTTTGTCAGTGAATATTATTAGGTCTTCTAAAAACGGGGTTAGGCATATTTTGCGAATGCAAAATGCCGTAAGGGGCGAGTAGCCCCTTCAATGGCGTGCGCTCCAGCGCCCGCGCAATGCTCGAGCTGGAAAACAAGCGAAGCGCGTTTGAGATTTCGGCGCAAGCCGAAATA
>DAVZIV010000031.1:0-9484 GCA_052273125.1 Candidatus Merdousia sp.
TCCGCTACTTTTCGCGCCACTTCTGCGAGCTTGCCGCATCGGTCTGGAACAGGCTCGGCGGCACGGCGTACATTTTCGACGGCGCGCGTTCCACGCCGCAGCTCTCGTTTACGGTTCGCCATTTGAAAACGACGGCGGGCATAGTCATAACGGCTTCGCACAATCCCGCCCACGACAACGGCTACAAAGTCTACTTCGGCGACGGCGCGCAGGTAATCAGCCCCCATGCCGAGGGCATTGTGGCGGAAGTTTCGCAAGTGCCGTGGAAGACGGTCGGCGGGCTTCTGAATGTCGAGCTTGGCGGCGTGAAATTCGTGGAAAAGTCCGCGGAGGAGGCGTACATAAAGTCAATTGAAAACTGCGTCATAGACAAGTCCGTTATGGCGGACAACAAGCCCACGCTCGTATTCTCGGCGGTTCACGGCACGGGCGCAACGCTCTGCCCGTCGGTTATGAAGCATTTCGGCTTGAACCCGATTTTGGTCGAAGAACAGATGGTTATGGACCCGCGCTTTCCGACTGTAAGGCAGCCCAATCCCGAATACGCCGAAACGCTTTCAATGGGCATTGCCAAAATGAAGGAGACTGGCGCGGAATGTCTCATGGCTACCGACCCCGACGCCGACAGAATGGGCGTTGCAATAAAGACGCGCTCGGGCGAAATAAGGCTTCTGACGGGCAATATGATTGGTTCTCTGCTTTCCGAATACAGAATTTCGCAGATGAAGGCAAAGGGGCTTATTACAGCCCCCGCAAAATGCACGCTCATCAAAACGTTTGTCACAAGCCCGCTTCAGGATAAAATAGCCGAAAGCCACGGCTTGAAATGCGTCAACTGCCTGACTGGCTTCAAATGGATAGGCGGCCGCCTCACCATGTACGAGAACATTCTCAACAAGGCTCTCGGCAGGGATTGTTCGTCGCTGCCGTACGCCGAACGCGCGGCTCTGATGCAAAAGCACAGCACGTTCTTCGTCTTCGGCGGCGAGGAAAGCTACGGCTTCCTCGGCACCGATTCCGTGCGCGACAAAGACGCAAACGCGGCGGTTATAATGTTTAGCGAAATGATGGCGTATTTGAAATCTCTCGGCAAGACGGTCGACGAGTATCTCGACGAAATCTACCTAAAGTGTGGCTACTATCTCGAATCGCTCAGGAGCATTTACCGCGAGGGCGCAAGCGGTGCGGCGGATATTCAGGCGTTCCTCAAGCGTTTGGACGAATCGCCCATGGAAAGCGTCGGCGGCGTGAAAGTCGCCAAGGCAGTCAATTTTGCAAAGGACACCATTACCGACGCCGACGGACAGATTATTCCCAAGGAAAAATTCTTCTTCTACACGCTTGAAAACGGCTACAGTTTTGCAATACGGGCAAGCGGCACCGAGCCGAAAATCAAGTTCTACGCCTTCGCCGTCGAAAACGCCGCCGACAAATCGGGGCTTGACGCGGCAAAGGCCGACGCAAAAGCGAGACTCGACGCCATGCTTGAGGCGCTTTCGGCGGAGTTCGAGCGCAGCCTTGCAAAGTAGCAAAAGAGTTTCAAAACGGGCGGAAAGTTTTTTTCCGCCTTTTTTTGTGTACAAATGCGTCGAACCGAAAAAGCTTGACAATGCGTTGCGTCGCCCGATAATCGCACCGAAGTTTCGACACGGGGGTATATATGGGGAAGTTGGCGTTTTTATCTTTTGCTTTGCTTTTTGTCTGTTCGCGCATTTTTGCCGCGGAGGACGCTGTCTTTAAAATAGGCAAGCCCGACGGGGGGGCGGGGGAGTTTAGATTTTTCCGCAACTTGGGCGACATTGTTTATCCGCCGTCGCTGCCGCAGCGCAACTTCAGGGACATCGACGGCTGCGCGAAGTTCTTCAAAGCGCCGCCTGCGTTCGTTGTCGGAAAGTCAAAAGACGGAGACTGGAGCTTTGTCCACCCCGTTCAAAACTGCGCCTGGGCGGGCACGCCGAAAGCCGCGCGGCTTTCCGTGGAGTTTGAAAAGCCTAAATCAAAAAGCAACTTTTTTTATCTTAAAATAGGATTCGCAGATATGTCGGCGGGCGCGCCGTGCGGGCTGGAAATATTTTTAAACGGCGAAAGCATTGCAAAGACAAAGCGCCTTTTCTCCCGCGCCACGGCTGGCACCTTCATCAACCACAAAGAAGCCAAGGGCACGCCGAGCCTGCCGTTTTCGGTGAAAATTCCCGCCGAAAAATTCGCTGAGGGCAAAAACAAATTCGAGTTTGTCGGCGTTGCGAACAAGCATTCGGGCGGGAAATTCGCTTCGTGGATCGTATACGATTTCATCGAGCTTTCGGCGTCGCCGAAGTATCCCGAAATTCCCGACGCGCGCAGCGGGCTTGTTGAGCGCGCCGCGAAAGCCGCGGGCAGCGACTGGGTTGTGTTTTGCATAACGGGGTCGTCGCGCGGGGGACACTGGTACGAAAACGTCGGCACTCTCTGTCGCGACGATTCCGACAACGAAATTGTCAAAGCCCGCGACGGCGCGGAGAGCTTCAGCCGATTGGGCGGGCGTCTGGTGCTATTCAACATCAGAACCCGCGAATACAAAGTGCTTCTCGAGGACCCCAAGGGCGGCATTCGCGACCCCCGCGTTTCCCACGACGCAAAGAAAATCATTTTTTCATATAGAAAGGGAGATTCGGATAAATTCAATCTTTACGAAATAGACGCCGACGGCAAAAACCTCGCGCGTCTGCCCATAAACACTAACAGCAACGACATAGAGCCGTGCTATCTGCCCAACGGCGACGTAATGTACATTTCCGACAGAATGGTGCGCACCGTGCAGTGCTGGATGTCGCCTTCTCTCAATCTCCACCGCTACTACAGAAACCGCTCCATAGTGCGCTGTCTTTCCGGTAATCCCGACGTAGACAACACGCCCTCCGTGCTTTCCGACGGGCGCGTTCTCTACATGCGCTGGGACTACAACCACCGCAATCAGGTGCGCTTCCACCATCTTTGGGCGGTGAATCCCGACGGGAGCGGCAATGCGATTTTCTACGGCAACACTTTTCCGTACGGCGTCTTTCTTTCGGCGAAGCAGTTCCCCGACAGCCGAAACATTGTAATGACGCTTTCCCCAGGGCACGGCCTGAGCGACCACCGCGGCATTCCCGCAATTTTGAGGCCGCCGTTCGACCCGAGTTCACCGCACGCCTACGAGCTTCTCACCGCGCCCGAGAGGGTTCATAGCTTTTACGATGTCTCCCCGCTGGCGGGCGGCTATGTGCTCACAAGCTCGAGTTCGGAAATTTACGTCTTCGACAAATTCGGGCTTTTCGAGACAATTCCCGTGCCCGCCGTGCTTTTCTCGACTGAGGGAAAATCGTACACCAACATAATTTCGTACGGCGCTCACAGGCGCGGCGGCGAATGTACAATGATTATGCGTTCCGTTGCTCCTCTTGCAAAAAGGCAAAAGGAGGCCGTTGCCCTTGAAACCGCCGACTACCGCGCCAAGACCGCGCGTGTCTTTCTTCAGGACGTCTACACGGGGCGCAATATGGAGGGCGTCAAGCGCGGTTCGATAAAAAAACTTATGATAACGCGCGTTCAGCCCGCGCCCGTGAACTATCACGGCGGGTACGCGCCGACGGGCATTTCGGGGTCGTTTGCCCTTGAGGAAATCGTGGGCACGGTGCCCGTATACGAAGACGGTTCGGCGTTTTTTGAAGTTCCCGCAGGCGTCGGAGTTGCCTTTACGGCGCTCGACGCCGACGGCAGGTGTGTAAAGAGAATGATGTCGTCTACTAATTTTGCGCCCGCAACTCAGACAAGCTGCGTAGGTTGTCACGAAAACCGCACCGATGCTCCCGATCCCAAGATGAAACTTCCCATAGCCTATAAAAAGGGAATCTCAAAAGCTGAAAAAATAGACGGTGTGAAAAATACGGTCGATTTTATGCGCGACATTCAGCCGCTGCTGGACAAATACTGCGTCGGGTGCCACAATCCGCGCAAGCCGAGCGGCGGCGGTGTGATTCTTTCAAGGGGCGTCGGCGTAGAGCACATAAGCGCGCGCCTTGCGCTGCAGGTCGCGGGAATGATGTCCTGCGACAACAACGCCAACGGCAATTTGCCGCCGTACAAGTTCGGCTCGGGAAACGCCAAGCTTGTCGATTTTGCGCGCGGCAGCCACCACAATGAAAAATTTTCCGATACCGATTTGAAGGTGTTGCAGGCGTACTTGGACATAGGCGCGCCGCAGATTTCAACGTATGCGTCAAAGGGTACGGGTTTCCCGATAGCCACCCGCCTGCGCGCGAAATTTTCGGTTGTCGGAAATTTTCCCTATATGCCGCAGTCGTGCGCCAAGTGCCATGCGGGAACGTCGCGCGAGGCACACTTTGTCTTCGACGGCTGCCGCGTTATGGGCGTCAGGGAGAACGGCAAAGTGCGCCGCCTGAAGACGCCGCAGGAAATTCTTTGCAATTTCATCGACCCGCAAAATTCGCCCATGCTGCTTGTTCCGCTCGCAAAGGAGGCGGGCGGTTCGGCGGGCGGCGCGGGCGCGCACCCGGTTATTTTCAAGGACAAAAACGACCCCGCCTACGCAAAGCTTCTTGCCGACATTTCACGTTGCGCCGCCGAGCTTGACAGGCAGAATCCGTTTATAACATCGAAAAATTTCAGACCGTCGTTCGGGTACGTAGTTCAAATGCAGCGCTGCGGAATACTGCCGCCGAATTGGAAAGCCAAGACGCCCGTGAATCCCTACGCAATAGACAACGCGTATTTCCGCTGGATTGAAAAGAACATATCCGTCGATGCCGCCACTGGCAAGCCGATTTCCGCCCGCTAATGGTTTCTTGCGCCGCAGTGGTTGCGGGGGCGTGCGCGGGATTTTTGTCCGGATTTCGCCCGACAATGTAGGAGGAGCGCGTGCGGTTTTGACGCTCGGGTAATTCGCTTAAGAGCGGTAAATATTGGAGGGCGGTTGCGCCTGCCGCCGCGGCTGTGCGGGTTGTTGGGCTAGTCTTTTTTCTTGCGGATATCCGCGAGAATCTTGTCTACCTGGGCGAAGATGGAATCGAAATTCGACGAGAGCGTCTTGTCTTTGTTTGCCTTTACGAAGAGTTTTGTCTGTTCCACAACGTCTTTAACCTTGTCGGTCTTGCCCTCGGCTATCAATTTGTTGAGCACGGGAACGACTATGCCGTTGAGCGTCATTGCGGCGTTGTTTTTGAAGAGAGAAAATAACCGTTTGTATGACGTTTTAAGTTTTTTTACGTCGTCGGTTTCTATGTCTATTATGAGTTCCCGGCGGGCAAATTCCATGCACAGGTCGGGGCGTGCCGTTTTGTACTTTGTGATGAATGCGTTCGTGAGTTTTTTTGCCTCGGCGCTCCTGCCCGTCTTCAGCGAATTTTCAACAAGTATGTTGCGGAAGTACGCGTCGTTGTCGGGGTATTTTGAAAACGCCTTGATTGCGTTGGCGCAGACGGCGTTTGCGCCCGCGTCGCCGTCGGATTTTTCCGTAGCCTCGAGAAGCAGAAGCCAGCCGTCGAAGTTGCGAGGGTCGGTCTTGACGGCTTCTGCCGCCGCCTTCTTTGCGGCAGCGCTGTCGCCGTCGCTTGCAAACATTCCCGCAAAGCGCGAATGTATTTCGCTAAGCCTGTATTTGGCGTTGCGCCTGAAGCCTTCGCTCATTCGCTGAAGCTCGTGGTTTGTGGAGGTCTTCCACGTCTGGGGGTCGATTGTGCGCCCCGTGACGAAGTTGCCGCCCTCGTATCTGCCGACGGAAAAATTCCACTTGCCGCTTTTTACCATGTAGGCTACCCACGCATGGAAGCCGTCGCTGCCCGCACCGCTGAGAATGAAAGCGGGCACGCCCTTTGCCTTTGCCACTTCCGAGGTGAAGTAGGACTGGTCCGTGCAGATGCCGCCTTTTGTCTTTATTGTTTCAAGGGAATAGTCGTCGCCGGTCCAGTCGAATTTTTTTGAGTTGAGCCTGCCGTGGTCGTAGGGCACGCCTGAATAGATTTTTGCAATGCCCATTATGTTTGCGTTTACTGCGCGGCGCGCCCAAATTTTGTCCCTTTGCGTAGCGACGGAGGCGACCAAAAATTTCGCCTCCTCTACGGATAGTTTTTCGCAGGGGAAGAGCAGGCGGCCCTTGCCCCTGTCTTCCTGCCAGTTTTTGAAAGTTTCGAGCGCGTCGGGGAATTTGCGCGGCAGAACCTTTTCGGAAACCTGATGGTGCGGCCAGTTCGCAGGCGGCGGGGTGTCGAAAACTACGGCTATTGCCGTTGCAAGATTCCTGAATTTTTTGAAATTTTCGGGGGCGTCTTTCCAGAGCCTGTCGAGAATCTCGAAAACTTTGGGAAGGTCGTCGTCGGTGGAGAGCGTTTCGGAAAGCGTTTCGCAGAATTGGGCGTCGGCGAGAATGTAGGAAAGAAGCCCCTTGTCTATTTCCATACACGCCTCGGAGAGATAGAGCATTAGTTTTGCCGCAGAGTAGTTTGCCTGCGCGCCATGAACGTCTTTTGCCGCGTAGAGTTGGCGCGATTTCTCCAGCAATTTAAGCGCCGTTTCTTTCGCCGAAGATTGGTTTGCCGCAATTTCCGCAGCCGACTTTTCGTCGAACGGGGCAAATTCCGCAGCCGCAGCCGCAAATGCAAACAGGGATACTGCAATTCCGAAAACAAATTTCATACGCAGACAATGCTAATGTTTGCCTGCCGTTTGTAAAGCGCGTTTTTTGTGCCGACATTCTTCTTGACTAATCGGGTTTCGGCGGAAGAATCAAAACGTATGGGCGCGCGTTCGGGAGTTCCCGAAGTCGGCGGGCTTTTGTTGAAAACAACGCAATCAAAAAAATACAATACAAATATGCAACACACAATGCGAACATTGAAAAACCTACTATTTGCGCTTTTGTCCGCCGCGGCAATGTCGGCGTGCTGCGCTCCCGACGCAGCGTCGGATTCTGCGTCGGCGCAAAAATGCGGCGCTCCAAAGCAGCGCAAGATAGCCGTCCAGATGTACACGTTCAGAAACTACACGTTTGAGGAATCCGTGCCGTGGCTTACCAAAAACGGAATTTACGGTTTGGGAATTACCGCGGGTCAGGATTTGACCAAGAAGTATCCCAAGCTGCGCTTCGGACCGAAGATGAACGCCGAGCAGCGCAAGTGGTTCAAGGATTTCGTCAAGGCGAACAAATGCTGGATTGCCAGTTTCGGCGTGACGTACGGCATGACCGAGGAGGGCGTTGAGGAGATTTGCGCCTTTGCAAAGGATATGGGCATTCCGCTGATTCTCACCGAAGACAAGCCGCATTTGATGCCCGTTTGGGAAAAATACTGCAAAAAATACGGCGTGAAAATGGCGGTTCACAACCACGCTTCAAATTCGTCGAACAACTACTACAATCCAGAAGTGGTCAAGAATTTGGTTGCCCCGTATGCCAACATCGGCGCGTGCCCCGACAACGGGCACTGGTCGCGTTCGGGCATAGATTCCGTTTACGGCTACAGAGTCTTGCAGGGCAAAATATTCGCGGTGCATTTCAAGGATCAGGCGGAATTCGGCAACATAAAGAACCAGTGCGTTCCCTACGGCACGGGCGCGCTCGATATGAAGGCAATGCTTGCCGAGCTCGACCGTCAGGGCTTCGACGGCCCGTTCATCATTGAGTACGAGGCCAAGTGGGACGACAATCTTGCCGACGTTGTAAAGTGCGCCGAATATCTGCGCGCTAACTAATCTGCGCGGCGCGTTCGGTGCGTAATGAACCCCGAAAACGCTTCGAGAAATTTTCAAAAAGACCCAAAAAAAGAGTGCGGATTTTTTTCCGTACTCTTTTTGTTTTTTCCGTCGGTCGGGCAATGCTTCTTTTTTTGTATGGCGGAATTTTTTCGCGCCGCCTTTTGCTTGGCGGGTGCGTATGCGAAATTTCGCCCGCCTTGTAGCGGCGCGCGTCGATGACGCGCAGCGCGAGCGCGCTACTTAAGCAGCGACGCCAAGCGGGCTTCGTACGCCTTCCAATCTTCGACGGGAGTGCGCGCCACGCCCGAGTCCATCGCGGCCTTTGCAACCGCCGCCGACACCTTGACGATGAGGCGTTTGTCGAACGGCTTGGGCAAAATGTATTTGCGTCCGAACGTCAATTCTTCGCCCGCGAAAATCTTTTTGACTTCGTCGGTGGCGGGTTCGTGGGCGAGTTCGGCGAGGGCGTGCACTGCGGCAATCTTCATTTCTTCGTTGATTGTCTTTGCGCCCGTGTCGAGGGCGCCCCTGAAAATGTAGGGGAAGCCGAGGACATTGTTGACCTGATTGGGATAGTCGGAACGCCCCGTTGCAAAAATTATGTCTTTGCGGGTTGCAATTGCCAACTCGTACGAAATTTCGGGGCGCGGGTTGGCAAGGGCAAACACCATCGGGTTTTCGTTCATCGAAAGCAGCATTTCGGGCGTGAGCACGTCCGCCTTGGAGACGCCGAGGAATACGTCTGCGCCCTTTACGGCGTCGGCGAGCGTCTTGGCGTCGGTATCTATTGCGAAGAAGCGCTTCATGGGGTTGAGGTCGGTTCTCGACTTGGAGATTACGCCCTTCGAGTCGCACATGAAAATGTTTTCGCGCTTGACGCCGAGGGAAATGTACATCTTTGCGCAGCATATTGCAGCCGCGCCCGCGCCGCTTACGGCAACTTTTACATCGCCTATTTTCTTGCCCGCAATTTCAAGGGCGTTGAGCAGTGCCGCGCCCGAGATTATCGACGTGCCGTGCTGGTCGTCGTGCATTACGGGAATGTCCAGTTCCTCCTTGAGGCGGCGCTCTATTTCAAAGCATTCGGGGGCTTTGATGTCTTCAAGGTTGATTCCGCCGAAAGTCGGCGCTATTGCCTTGACTGCGGAAACGAATTTATCGACGTCTGTCTCGGCAACTTCGATATCGAAGGAGTCCAGACCCGAAAAAATCTTGAACAAAAGCGCCTTTCCCTCCATCACGGGTTTGCCTGCCAGCGCGCCTATGTTGCCCAGCCCCAGCACAGCCGTTCCGTTTGAAATTACCGCAACGAGATTTCCCTTGCCTGTATACTTGTACGCGTCTACGGGGTTTTTCTGAATTTCCAAGCACGGCTCGGCGACCCCGGGGGTGTACGCCAGCGACAAGTCTGCCTGTGTTGAATGGGGCTTTGTGGGAACGATTTCTATCTTCCCTTTTTTGCCGCTGCTGTGGTAGTTTAATGCGGCTTCTCTGTCTACTTTGGGCATTTTTATCCTTACTGTTTTTTTGGAATTTGATACTGGGGATTTTATCGCCTACGAGCGCGAGAGGTCTGTCTACCCTTTTACCAATCGTCTGCGCCGCACTAAATGTCGGCGTCTTTTTCGGTCAATTCAGTCCCATGTGGTTTTATTCAAATACAATCGTTCCCATTAGGCCGTATATTTGCGGTAAACTCAAGACTTTTTCTCGGCAAATTTCTCATTTTTCAAATTTTTTTAAATTCGGGCGCGAAATT
>DAVZIV010000032.1:0-9294 GCA_052273125.1 Candidatus Merdousia sp.
ACCTGAACTTCGTTCATGAAGCCCTTGGGGAAGAGGGGGCGCAGCGGACGGTCGCAAAGGCGCGATGTCAAAATTTCCTTTTCATTGGGGCGGCCTTCGCGCTTGAAGTATCCGCCGGGGAAGCGGCCCGCAGCCGAGTATGTTTCCCTGTAGTCCACGGTGAGGGGGAAGAAATCCTGACCGTCTTTAAGTGCGCCCGCGGCTGTAACGTTGACCAGAAGATTGGTCTCTCCGAGGCTTATTGTCACCGAGCCGTTTGCCTGTTTTGCAATCGAGCCGGTGGATATTTTAATTCCGAGGCCTTCGACCTCTACGCTGTATTTTTGATCCATTTTTATCTGTTTCTTTCTAAGTGCGCCGCCGAACGGGTCGGACGTTCGCCTGCGGCATTTGCTTTGCGCGGAGTTCGTTCCGCGGAAATGAAAAATTTTTTCGGGGGGCGCGCGGAGAACTGCCCGCCGAAACCGCACCCGTTTGAATCGGGAAACTTTGCGCATATGCGCGCGCTTCCGGAAAAAAAGAAAAGGGGACATTGCTTAAAATGTCCCCCTTTGCGACGACAATTAGCGGCGCAGCTTCAGGCGCTGAATGAGGTCATTGTATCTTTCCAGCGAGCAGCGCTTGAGGTAGTCCAAGAGGTTTCTTCTGCGGCTTGTCATAGCCAAGAGACCTCTGCGCGAGTGGAAGTCCTTCTTGTTGTCCGCCAAGTGGGCCGTGAGGTGGGCAATTCTGGCGGTCAAAAGGGCAACCTGAACTTCGCAGGAACCCGTGTCTTTATCGTCGAGGCGGTATTCTTTAATTATAGCCTGTTTGTCAATCGTGTTGTGTTTTGACATTTTACATATCTTTCTTTTTTTCGCAACTTTTGGCGGAAAAACCCTTTCCCGCGCGGCTGAGGCTTTTTGACCCCGACCCGCCGTCTGAACTCCTTTTCGCGGAGTGTCGCGGAAGAACCTTCGGCAGCCGCAAGATTTTCCACATCTTGCAAAACGCGAAAGCACTTCTAACGCATTGTCTTTTTATATTGGTTGTTTATTTTCAATAATCAAGCCGTTTTTTGCGTTTTTTGAAAATATTGCATTTGGGGAATCCGCCCCGCCGCGCGGCGCTCGTGCCAAATAAGCTTGACAGGCGTTTTTTCCCCGCCTGAATGTCGAAAAAGAGCGTCGGCGTTTCGCTCGGCGGCGCATTTTTCGGCTTTCAATGAACAACGCATTCAATATGACAAAAAAATTCGCACTGGTTTTACTTTTTGTGGGCAATTTGCTATTCGCCCAAAATTCCGCTTCCGAAGTTTCGCAGTCTTCCGACACTTCAAAATATTTCGACACCGTAAAAGTGGAATTTTGCGTCGGCGACGGCCGCGCCCCGATGGAATACTCCGTGAAAAAGCGCAAGGACGGCGCGTGGCGCGTGCGCATTCCGAAGGAGGATTTTTCGGCTTCGGCCGTCGATTTCATAGACGTTAAAATTCCCGCATGCACTGCAAAAAAGGGCGAAGATGGCTTTTTCATCAACACGCACAGCGCCGTAGGAACTTTCAGGAAGGACAGCGGCTTTTTCTCTTCGGGCAGGCGCAATTTCTATTCGTTCTTCGGAATGAAAACGCCGCGCACAGCGTGGGTTGCCATAATAAAGAAAATGAAGCACGAGTTCGACTTTGTCGTTGAAATTAAAAACGGCGTCTACCAAGTCTTTCCGCGCTTTCAAATAAAGGATATGGAAGTTGCCCCCTACGAAGACATCGTGGTAGACTTTTACGAGCTCAAGGGGCGCGAAGCCTCCTACGCGGGAATGGCGCGCAAATACCGCAATTACCAGCTAAAGCGCGGCGAGGTCAGGCCGCTGAAGGAGCGCATCGAGGGCAATCCCAAGCTCGAGGCTATGGCAAAATCAATCCTCGTGCGTTTTCAGCACGGCGGCAAGGGCATTCCCAAAGACAAAAGCGGCAGGTGGATAGCCAAAGACTACACGCCCGAAACGGAACTGCCCATAGGCGTGGGCTGCACTTTCGACGAAGCCACCGAAGTCATCAAGGCGCTCAAGGCTCAGGGGTGCGACAACCTCGTCTTCCACGAAGTCGGCTGGAACAAGAGCGGGCACGACGGCCGCTATCCGCAGCTCCTGCCGGTCGAGCCCAAATTCGGCGGCGAAGAGGCTCTCAAGCGCACAATTTCCACCGCTAAAGAGCTCGGCTACTACATTTCGCCCCACGTCAACCACACCGACGCCTACAAAATAGCCGACTGCTGGAGCGAAGACTATATTGCAAAACGCGCCGACGGTTCGCTTATGCACGTTGGTTGCTGGGCGGGAGGAAAGGCGTACACTCCGTGTCCCGCAGCCATTTTCGACAGGTTCGTCAAGAGCGACTACCTTATGCTGCGCGACCGCCTCGGCTTCAACGGGCTTCACCACGTCGACGTGATTTCGGCAATCGCCCCGCGCGTCTGCCACGACAAAAACCACCCGCTCAACCGCAAGCAGTGGACACAGGCATACCTTAAAATTATGAAATACGGGCACGAAATCACGGGAGGCTTCACATCCGAATGCGGTTTCGACCACGTCATAAAATACCTCGACTGGGCGTTCTACATCAACTACCACAACAAGCATTCCGACGTTTTCGACCGCTTCGTTCCCATCTGGCAGATTGTCTACCACGGCATTGTGCCGTCTTCGGCATTCATAAGGGACGACCTCAACAACAACCTCAATTCCGAAAAATACTGGCGCGAAACAATCCGCCTCCACCACGCCGAATTCGGCGCGCGCCCAGTCTACTACACTTCGGCGAAACTCGGAATCGTCCCAAAAATCAAGGAGCTTTACGACGCCTACCAGAAAGTTTCCTACCTGCAATTCGAGTTTATGGAAGACCACCGCAAACTTGCCGACGACGTTTACCTTACCGAATACGGCGACGGCACCCGCGTCATAACCAATTATACGGACAAACCGTTTACATATCTGAACAAGACTGTCGCCCCCAAAGACTATCTCTTGATAAGGGGCAGGTCTAAAAACGCCGCCGCCTCGCGGCAAAGGAGAAAATTTTTATGGCTTTAATAGTATATTCGGGAGGGCTTGATTCCACCGTTTTGCTGCACTATCTCAAGGCGGCGGGCAACGCCGACGCCGCTCTGCTTTTCGACTACGGGCAGCGGCACAAAAAGGAGCTTGAATTTGCCGCGCAAAACTGCCGCAGGCTCGGCGTGCCGTTCGACTTGGCTGATTTGTCTTCAATTACAAAGCTCTTCGGCAAAAGCTCGCTGACGGACGCCTCCGTTGACATTCCCGACGGGCATTACGAAGACGAAAATATGAAGTCCACGGTTGTCCCCAACCGCAATATGATAATGATTTCCATTGCCGCCGCACGCGCCATTTCCATTGGAACAAACCAAATAGCCTACGCGGCGCATTCGGGCGACCACGCAATATACCCCGACTGCCGAAGCGAATTTGCCGAAGCGCTCGACAAGGTGCTCGGTTTGTGCCATTACTACCCGCTTTCGCTTTACAGACCGTTTGTGGACAAGACGAAGTCCGACATTGTAAAACTCGGCGCGGAACTGGGCGTAGACTTTGCGCTTACTTGGTCGTGCTACAAGGGCGGCGGGGTTCATTGCGGTACTTGCGGCACTTGCACCGAGCGCAAGGAGGCTTTCAGGCTCGCCGGCGTTCCCGACCCGACCGTCTATCTGGCGTAGATTTTCGCGTTTTTTTTGCGGCGCGTCTGTCCGTCAGAAGAGCGAGAGATACTTGGCGCGCCGCTCGTATGTATCGGGGCGTCCGCGCAGCCACTTTGTGTACATATCGCGGTTGATTTCAAACAGCTCTACTTCCATTGAATATTTCCTGCACACGTACAGGGACAAATCGACGATCGCGGCAGTGTACGCCCTGTTGTCCGAGTATTCTGGGCGGAATGTGCGCAGGGTTTCGTCGTTTGCGTAGATAGCCAATTTCATACGCTCGGGATATCCGCCCGTTTCCCTTGCCAACATTTCAATCTTTTGGCAGAATTTGCTTTTTAGAGTTTTCATTTTTTTGCGCCTTTCACGCGATTTTCTCGCAAATTTTTTGCAAAAAATACTGGCTTTTTGGGGGTAATCGGAAAATATATGCGCATCTTAACATAATTATGAAAAATATTTTAAAAACTCTCTATTCGGGGCTGTTGTTCATTGCGCTGCTTACTCTTGCAAGCTTTTGCATTGCCGACACCGACGCCGCAAAAAACTTGAGCATAAGCCCGCTGATAGTCGCCATTTTGCTCGGCTTTTTGTTCGGCAATTCCGTCGAAACTCCGCAGAGCTGGGGCGCGGGCATAGCGTTCGCCCAGAAGCGCCTGTTGCGCTTGGGCATAATATTTTTCGGCTTCAGAATTTCGTTTCAGGACATCGCAAACGTCGGGCCGACGGCGCTGGCTCTCGACTGCGCCGAAGTCGCCATAGTGCTTGTGTCGGGCTATTTTCTCGGCACAAAAGTCTTCGGGCTTGACCGCAGGCTTTCGGCAATTATTTCTTCGGGAAGCGCAATATGCGGCGCGGCGGCGGTTATGGCTACCGAGCCTACAATAAAGGCAAAACCGCACGAAACTTCGCTTGCGGTTGCAACGGTCGTGATTTTCGGCACTATTGCAATGTTCGTGTTCCCGCAGCTTGTAAAACTTACGCCGCTTGACGCCCATAATTCGGGCATCGCGCTGGGGGCCACCGTTCACGAAGTCGCGCAGGTCGTCGCTGCCGGAAGCGCAATTTCCATAGAGGCTACCGAGACGGCGGTCATTGTAAAGCTTACGCGCGTTATGCTGCTTGTTCCCGCGCTGGCTGTCTTGGGGGCGGTGTTTGCCGAGCCCGCGCAAAAAGGGCAGAGCAGGCTCAAAACCTACCTTTCGGCATTTCCGTGTTTTGCGCTCGGGTTTGTGCTTGCAAGCGCGTTTAACTCGCTCGACATACTTTCGGCGCAGGTAAAGGGGGCAATACTCGCCGCCGACACCTTCGTTCTTACAATGGCGATGGCGGCTCTGGGCGTTTCGACGAATTTCAGAAGCATAAAGGCGGTAGGCGTAAAGCCGTTTTTGCTTGCAGGTTCGCTGTTCGTGATTCTCGCCTGCATTATGCTTTCCGCCCCGCTGTATCTCGAGTAGTTTTTAGTCCGGTTTCACATCCTGCAAAAAAGCGGCGTTTTCCGCTGAAGACGCCGCCCTGTTTGAATTTGCTACTTTTCGGGTGCTGTCGATTCCGCCGCCTTTACCCTCGCGCCGATTATATAGAAGGGAACTATCCCGATTTTTTTCCCAGCTGCGTTTGGGTTTCGGAGAATCCCTTTTTCAGCGTTTTGTCGCCGATTTCCTCTATTTTGTATTCGCCCGAGCCGAGAGTTATCAGGGCTTTGGCGGGCTTGCCGTCGAATGTCCAGAGCGCGCAGACGGGCGCGGCGTCGGGGGAAATCCAGTCGGCGCGGCATATGTTGCCGTTTTTGGAGTATGTTATTTTGGGATATTTGCCAACAAGTTTTGTCAATGTTTGGTATGCGGCAAATGCCGGCTTTTCGCTCATATCCCTGCGCACCAGCCCGTACGCGCCCTCGAAAATCGAGACTTCGCCGTGCGAGCGGAAGTTGTAGTTGAAAACCTTTTCCACTCCGCGCGAAAGGGCGTAGAGATATATTTTGACGAGCTGCGCCGCCTGAAATTTTTCGGAGACGCGCGTTGACGTTCTGTCCGCAACGCTTATGAACGCGCCGCCGTTGGGGAACTTGTACGCCGCGGCGGGCGTTATGGTCTGCCCGTTTATTTCAAAGCTGATTAGCGGGACAAACTCCGTGCCTTCGGGGCTTTTTTCGGTGTTGAAATCGAAGCAGCGTATTGATTTGTTGAAATCCTCCGGCGGCAGATTTTGGTAGGTCTTGAGGTTTTTTACCTTTTTCAAATCCGCGGTCGCGGGCAGGGCGGGGGAGAAATCCCAGTGGGGCTTGAGGTTCGCGCCGAGGCGGTTTATTCCCTCTATGCCGCCTTTGGCTTTTCCGTCGGAATCGAAATACAGCGGAAAGCCGCCGCAGTGGATTGCCGCGCCGCCGATTTTGACGAAGCTTTCCAGCCCCTGCAGATGCGAATACGGAAATTCCTGCGTTGTCGGCAGCACGAGAACGTAGTTTTCGTCGAGCTCGCCGATTTTTGAAAAGGGGATTTTTCTTATTTTTTTCGCCTCGGGGAAGAGGAAGCGCGCCTCCGAAGAAGAGTCCGTTGTGCCGTCGGAAATGGCGGCAACCTTTCTTTCGTCAAGCCCCATTTTGCGCGAGACGGCCCTTATCATATTTGACCCCGCCACTTGGTCGGGTGTCGTGGCGCCCGTTTCTGTCAGCCAAATCGGTTTGCGCCCGCCGAATTTGTCCATTGCCCTTTCGAGCTTTGAAATGTTTTCCTCCAGAACGCTTTCCGGCGGTTTTGGGGCGGGATAGCAATGGAAATTCATAATGTCGAAATTGTCGATCGGGCACTCTCTGAGCGTATTTTCAACGTACGCGGCGTTTGTCAGCGCCAGTCCTCCGTAGAGAATTACGGCTTCGGGGTTTGCTTTCCTTATCGTTTGGGCTGCCGCTTTCAGAACCCTGCCGTATTCTGCGGCGTATTTCTTGTCGGAAATTTTGCCCGCGTCGTGCTCATTTAGAATTTCCCAGTGCGATACTCTGCCCTTGAAATGCGCCACCGTTGCGGCAACGTACTCGAGCCAGTCCTGGCGGTCTTCGCCGTTTATGCAGTTTTGGTTCGGGCGGCTTTCGGTGAGTATGCCGAGAACCTTTATGTTCCGCGCGGCGAGCGCGTCGGCAATTTCGTCGTGTACTTTAAAATCGTAATTTCCCCTTTGCTTTTCGATGACGTTTCAGCCGAAATCCGTGCGCAACCATTGTACGTTTGCTTCGCGCATTTTGTCGAAAAGCCTCTTGCGTATGTTTATTTCGCGCGGGGCGAAGGGGTGAGAGCATACGCCGAAGGGGCGGCCGTCGTCGATTGTCTTGCCCCGCGCTCCCGAATTGCCGTCGTCGGTAAATCCCGCCGCCGACAACATTGCCGCCGCCGCGCAAAATGCGGCTCTTGTATTTGAATTGTTCCTCAATATGGATTGTATGGTTTATAGTATTTTCTTCATAAGTGTATCGTTTAACCAAGAATCATTAGTTTATATAAAAAACAAAAGCAACAAAAAAATATGCGCCGAATTCGGCGCATGATTTTGGCGTTTTTTTTTTTTTGTTTTGCGGAGCGTATTATTCGCCCGCCTTTGTCGCTGTTAGGATTCCGTTTTCAATTCTGAAATCCTTCCAGCCGTCGGCAACGACATTTGTTTTTACGAACGGGTCGTCGTTGTCGATTTTCACGACGCCGTTTTTAAAGCCCTCAATTTTAATTTTTGTCTGCGTGCCCCATTTGCCCTTGAACATCTTGTCGAAGCGCACTTCGTTTGCCCCGTCGCATAGGCGCAGCGTTGCGGGTTTGTTGCCGAAGAAGCCGTCGAAGTGCTGGTTTGCGTGCGCTTCCACAATGGCTCTCGCGCCATCGAGGTACAGGCGGCAGAGTTTGTTTGCGGGTTCTTTTGCCGAAATCTGGTTTTCGCCGAAGAGTTGGAGGCGCGCCTGTGTGCCGAGGCGCACCATATTGCGCGCGTAGACCGTAGCGCCCTTTTGCAGCGAGAGCAGGCTCTTTTCGAGGTAGAGGGCGTTTCTGCCGTCTATGCCCGAGCCGTCTACGCGTATCGAGCCCGTCGGGCCGACGTGTATTTGGCAGTCTATAAATTCGGTGCGCTCGCCGCGGATTTTGGGGTTGCTTACCGTGAATTTGCCGTCGATATTCATTCTCGCGAGCATGTCCGTTTTAAGTCCCGCGACTTTGCCCGTCTTTGCCGACGTTATCGAGAGCGCGCCGCCCTTTTTGACGTTGAGCATTGCCGCCCTGTTCATTTTGAGGTCTCCGTTGATTTCAAGGCTTCCGTAGATGTCCGCCGACGAGCCCCTGTCGAGCGAGAAATCTCCCGTGCGCATGAGTGCCTTCGGGTGTTTTTCGTCGCCTACCTGCACTGTCATAAGCGGCGTGAAATAGTTTGTGGAAAGCGGCTGTATGGCGAATTTTCTGTAGAGCTCTTTGCCGTCTTTTTCCGAGGCAACTTCGACGTTTTTGAGGAACTTGATTTTGCAGACCTGATAGCCGATTGTGTCGGCGTAGACGAGGTTGTCCGAGTACACGTTTACGTCGTTGAAGAATTTCACGGGCGAATTGAATATCACGCCGCCGTAGTAGTCGGGGGCGGTTTTCGGCGTGCGTCTTGCCGTAAGGTAAATCCCGACAGTGCCGTAATAGTCTTTGGAGTTGAGAATCTTCACGCTTCCGCCGTCGAATGTCAGCGTTTGGCGCTTGAGCGGTTTTTGCGCCTTGTCTGCAGACACGCCCGCGAACGCGCTCGACATCACCGATGCAATATAGGAGCCTTTCCTGTTCTTATCCCGTTTCTTTGCCGCGTCTATTGTCAGCGAGCCGTCTTTGCCGCCCGCCGCCGTTTTATCCATTGAAAACGTGACATTGCCGTCGGGAGTTTTCTGTCCCAAAAAACCGCCGAGATTCAAGTATTTTACTGTGAAATCCCCGTCGATTTTCGCGTTGCCGCTGTTGTCTATCAAATTGAGAGTATCTTCCGCCGCGATGGTTCTACCTGCCGCGCCTTTTTGTGTTGTCCACGCCTGCGGGGACGAAAACAGCTGTTGTTGTCCTTTTCCCCAAATTCCATGCAAGTACATATTTTCTGCGGACACGCCCAATGTAGACGCAGCCAAAACCATCATCGTATAGATTCCGTTTTTCATATAATTCCTTCTGTATATAATCTCATACTGCCACAAAACTTTTCCCTTTTCAACATTTTTTTCTTTTGGCGCAGCGCAAATCGCTGCTTTGTCAGTGAATCCGCTGGGCGGGTTTGCATTCTGTGGCGTACGGATTTTTCTCCCGAAAAATATTCCGTACTTTGTAAATAAACATCACAATGTTTTCAAATTCAGAATACCCAATACTTCAGTGCAGATTGACTAAAAGACTTAGCCTTGGAACTGACGCGGGATTGAAAAAACGCGCAAGGCTCGAGGCAGGATTCACATTTTGCGAGGCGTAGCGGGCTTAACGCCCGTGAACACAAAAGTTGCCGCAGGCAAGCTTTTGGGGGAAGCTTTGGCTAAAGCCAAAGACCCCGAAGGGGCGAGACGAGCACCACTGTGCGAGCGAGTTCAATCCGAAGC
>DAVZIV010000033.1:0-9237 GCA_052273125.1 Candidatus Merdousia sp.
GAAAGTATCGCGACAGAATCCGCATTTACTGCGACACCGACAGCGAGGGAGGCGGTCGCGATATGGGCAAGGCGCTCGCCGAGAGAATGGCGCAGGGTTACACGTATCTGAAGATGGACTTGGGCATCGAGCTTCTGACGGATGTCCCCGGAGCGCTCTGTGCGCCGCTTGGCTTCCTCGAAAAAATGCGCGAGTACAAGAAGACCGTTTTCACCACGCCGCACGGTTCGATTGACCCGCGCGCCATGCGCGGCGAGGCGTACGACCTCTTCAACACTGCGCACCCGTTCACGGGCATTCACATTACCGAGAAGGGGCTTGACTATTTGGAAAAGTACATGGCGGACTGCCGCGAGGTCACCGGCTATGAAATTCCCATTGCGATAGACCATCTCGGGCACATTCCCGTCGAAGACTGCATAAAATTGGCGCGCCGTCTTGAAAAGTACAATCTCTCTTGGATGGAAGACCCCGTTCCGTGGCAGTACACGGATCAGTATGTGCGCATTGCAAACGCGACCACTACGCCGCTTGGCACTGGCGAGGACATCTATCTCAAGGAGGGTTTTCTGCCCCTGTTGCAATCGGGTGCGTTGGCGGTTGTTCACCCCGACGTTTTGACTGCCGGCGGCATAGCCGAGACCAAGAAAATCGGCGATTTGGCGGAGTCGTACCACACTGCCATGGCGATTCACATGGCGGAAAGCCCCATTGCGTGCATGGCTGCCGTTCATGTCGCCGCCGCCACGCGCAATTTCACGGCACTGGAGGTTCATTCAGTGGACGTACCGTGGTGGGAAAATCTCGTCAACGGTTTGCCCAGACCGCTTATCGACAACGGCTACATAGCTGTTCCCGACGCCCCCGGGTTGGGCATTGAATCCCTCAACGAGTCTCTCATAAAAGAGAAGCTTCACGGGGATTTTCCCGAAGCTTGGGCGGACACATCTCAATGGGACAAAGAATGGTCTAATGACCGTCGCTGGTCCTAATTTTTTTCTTG
The DNA here is from genome assembly GCA_052273125.1 of Candidatus Merdousia sp. Taxonomy (GTDB): domain Bacteria; phylum Verrucomicrobiota; class Verrucomicrobiia; order Opitutales; family Intestinicryptomonadaceae; genus Merdousia. The sequence continues at coordinate 1,004 of DAVZIV010000033.1, forward strand.
TGGCGCGGCGATGCGCGCGGCGCAAACCGCCGCTTTGCTTGGGATTATCATGATATTGAAATTTTCCGCCACTTTAACAGTGAATATCACAAAGCTTTTAATGGGACATTTGAAAAAAACGGGGCATTTCGCATTCACGAAATGTCCCGTTTTTGTTTCTTAAATAATATCAAAGGGTGATATTATTTGCGCCTATTATATAGACGGGGGTAGTGGAGAGTTTTACGCCAAGTTTTGTTTTGCCTTTGGCATTATCATTTTCTATTATTTTTCCCGAAATTTCCATTATTTTGAATTTATCGGAGGAGAGGCTTAGCTCGGTTTTCTTTGGCAGTCCGCGTTTTAGCCAGAGGGCGCACACGGGGCGTCCGTCGGGGGAAATCCAATCGGCGCGGCATACATTTCCGGTTTCTTTGTATGAAATTTTTGCGTGTGCGCCGACGAGTGTAGTGAGTGTCCTGAATGCGCGAAAAGACGGTTTTTCGGTTAGGTCTTTGCGTACCAACCCGAAGCTGCCCTCGTACAGCGAGACTTCTCCGTGCGAGCGGAAATTGTAGTTGAATATCTTTTTTACTCCGGCCGAGAGCGAATATATGTAGTTGCGCACGAGCGCCGCCGCCTGATAGTCGTCGGAAACGTAGTTTGAATCGTCCGAGGAAATGCCGACGAAGTATCCGCCGCTTGGCATTTTGTAGGCGGCTGCGGGGGTTATTGTTTTGCCGTTTATTTCAAAGCGCACAATCGGAATGATTTTGGCGCCTGCGGGCAAAAATTTGTCGTCGAAGTCGAAGCATCTGAGCGTCGGCAAGTCGCTTATGTCGGCGTTGTCGATAACCTGCAAATTTTTTGCCTCTCTGAGTTTTACACGCGAGGGCAGTTTCGGAGAAAAGCTCCAGTGGGGCGTGATGTTTGCGCCTATTTGGCTGAGTCCTTTGTTGCCGAGGTTGCGCCCGTCGTCGTCGAATATGAAGGGGTAGCCGCCGATGTGTATCACGCTGCCGCCTATTTTCACGAAGTCGGCGATATCCTTTACGAATTCCGACGGGAAATGCTGCCCTGCGGGGAGCACAAGCACGCAGTTTTCGTCGAGCGATTTTATTTTTTTGAGCCCTATTTTTTTGACGCTTTTCGCCTTCGGGAATATCTGTTTTGCCAGCGGCGCCGAATTAAACGCACCGAATTTCATTGCGACGATTTGTTTTTTGTCCAGCCCGAATTTTTTTGCGGCGGCTTTTGTCAGGTTTATTCCCATTGCGCTTTTGCAGGTTGTTGCGCCTATTTCCGTAATCCATATTGGCTTTCTTCCGCCGAATCTGTCCATAGTTTCGTTGAGGATTTTCACGCGCGCGGCGATTGTGCCTTCGGGCGGTGTCGGGGCGGGGTAGGTGTGGATTCCGATTGCGTCGAAATTTGAGGTGTCGCACTCTTTGAACGAGGCTTCCAGATACTCTTTTTCGCCGAAGGCAAGTCCCGTGTAGACGATTTTCGCGCTTGGGTCAATCTTCCTAATCAGCGCCGACGCCTCTTTGAGCATTTTCCCGTATTCGGCTGCCTGTTGCGGCGTGCCCTTGTGCAGGTCGGGTTCGTTGAGAATTTCCCAGTACTGAACGCGCCCCTTGAAGTGTTCCACTGTGGCGGCTATGTATTTGAGCCACTCTTTGCGATTTCCGAATGCGGACTGTCCGTCGGTGCTGTGCTCGGTAAGGATTCCGAGCATTTTTATTTTCCGCGCGTCGAGGCTGTCCATTATTTCGTCGAAGACTTTGAAGTCGAATTCGCCTTTTTTCTCCTCGACTTTCCACCATGAAAAATCGTCGCGCAGCCACTGTACGCGCGCCTCTTTCATTTTGTCGAAGAGGGGTTCTCTGATGTTTATTTCGCGCGATTTGTGCGGGTGCGAGCATACGCCGAAGGGAAGCCCGTCGTCGGGTGCGGTTGCGGCGTTGTCGGCAAACAGCGGCAGCGCAGCCGCCAGAATTGCCGCGGATATTGTTGCCATGTTTTTCATATATTTCGGGGCTATTTGTTTTTGAAAACCACGGTTGTCGCGTTGTCGGCAAAGACGATGGGCGCGCCCCAGATTTTTTCAGAGGCCTGTTTCTGTCCGAGCGGGTCTTTGAGAATCCAAGTGCCGTGGTGCATAAAAAGCAGGTCTTTTACGTTGTTGTATTTTTCGACGAGGGCTTTGCAGATTACTTCGGAGCGGTTGTGTCCGGTTTCCACAATGAGGAGGTCGCAGCCCTCCTTAAGCCAAGCGTCTATGTCTTCAATTTTTTTGATATCGCCCGAAAAAATCGCAGTGCGGCCGTCTTTGAATTTGAGCCTGAAAGAGTAGGAGAGCTTTGGCCCGTAGTGGCGCATATGGTTGTTTTCGACAGCCTCTATTGAAACGTCGGAATCTTCGAATATTTTGCCGTTGTCTATTATGGTGTGGGTGATGTCTATGCTTCTGCGCCCCCTGTCGCTGGCGCGCTGGATTGTGTGGGCGGCGCGCACCATTGCCTCGTCGGGCGAATAGACGTTGACGACGGGGTTTTCCCCGCTGCGTTTGCGCTTTCCCTTTACGATGAAGTTTTCCGTGATGATTCCGAATATCCCCGGGAGCCCCGCGGTGTGGTCGTTATGCGGGTGCGATATGAAGATGTTTTTTACGTCCTCGAGGTTGAGCCCCATCATTGTAGCCGTCCAGCCGGCGTATTCGCCCGCGTCGAAAAGCATTGGCGTGCCGTCCGGCTTTTGGATTACAAGCGATGTATGGTTTGCGCCCTCGCCGACGGTTCCGCAGCGCGAGCCCAAAATGTGGATTTTCCATTCGCCCGCCTTCACGGCGTCGGCGTTGCGGGGAAGCGTTTTGATTGTCCTGCCCTCCTGCGTAATTCCGCCGAAGAGCAGCGATTTGTCTATGGCGGGCTGTCTTTGCCGCGCACTTAGACGCGTTGCGGCGAATGCCGAGAGCAGACCTGCTATTATAAAATGTCTTCTTTTCATAGTTTCTATTTTTACTTGGTAGCTGTGTGTTTTGCTACTTTTTTGCCGTTATTTTGTAATTGCCTGCGGGAAGTTCGAGCGTCGGTTTTTTCTCGTCGGCGTATTTCGTCGAAGCCAAATATAGCGAAGCGTCCGCGCCGTTGACCGCAATTTTTGCGCCATTTGCCACGGGAAGTTTTACAATGGCGGTTGTGTTTTGCGGAACGGACAGTTCGAGCGAAAATTCTTTCGGCGAGTCCGCAAAGCCCGACTTTATCACGCCCGAGACCGACGGAATTTCCACGGACATTTTCCCGAAGCCCGACGGCTGGGGTTCGACTTTAAATACTTTCCACGCGGGCTCGAGCGGGTACAGCCCCGCGACGAATCTCGAAATCACGGTTATCGGGCCGCCCGTCCAGCCGTGGTTGTTCGTTGAACGGTGGAGATTCCAGTCTTCGTAGAGGGTTGTGCAGTTTTTGTCGTTTACCATTTCGGAGTACCGTTCCTTTATGCGCTTTATGCCGGCGGCGCCGCGCCCCATTCTAAAGAACGCCTCGCAGACGAATCTTTCCATATAGCAGCTGGCGTAGCTGTTTTTTGCCAAGAAGTTTGCTATGGCGTCGAACTTCAACTCGTCGGCAATGCCTGTGAGAACCGCCAGAGCCTGAACGCGGTCGTCTGTCTTTAGCTTGTGGTCTTTGTGGCGGTAGTATTCGCCGTTCCAGAATTTGTTGTAGACGGCCTTCAAATCCGCCATTGATTTGCGGAATGCAGCGGCGTCTTCGGGCTTGCCGAGGGTGTCGGCGGAGTTCGCCATACACTCAAGCGCCGCATAATAGAATGCGGCAAAGAACAGGCGTTTGTCTACGTTGCCGCCCCAGTCGCCCCAAATCCAGTCGCCGCGCACTTCGGGGATTGAGTCGGAATCGAACTTCCAAAGCCCGAGGTATTTTTTGACGTGCGGGTAGGCGTATTGCAGTGTTTGCAAATCGCCCGAGTTCATATAATAGTCCCACAGTCCGAAAACGCCGACAAACGCCAGCACTTGGCCGGGGAGCTCCTTTGTGTAGTCCCCGGGGATTGGTCCGTGCAGCGCGCCGTTTGGCTTGCGCCAGTTGATTATGTCGACGAACGCTCTGCGCACGATTTGGTGAGCCGAGGGCGAGAGGTAGTAGAATGCCTGTCCCATTTGCACAACGGCGTCGCCAATCCATTGGCCGCGCTCGCGCTCCGGACAGTCCATAAGGGTGTCGCGCATGCCGACGTGGAGGGTGCGCATTGCCTTGAGCCAAAAGGTGTTGAAAAATTCGTCGTCGCAGGAGAATTTTCCGGAGATGTCGCAGTCGTAGCCCGTTTGGCGGTACTGGATTTTTTCCACCTTGAAGCCTTTTGGGGCGATGATTTCTATTTTTTCGCCGTTGAGCCAACCGAGGGATTCGTATGTTTGGCGGCCTTTTTTTGTTATGTATTCGGCGCGCAGGCATACGCGTTCGGCGATGTACGAGTGGTCTGTGCGGATTTCCACAAAGTTGTTGCCGATGGGGTCGTCGATTGTGATAATGGGGGTAATATGCATATTGTAGGGCAGGTCGGCGGTGATTACGGTTTTTGAAACGTCGTCGCGCAGGCGCACGTTGCTGTGCTTTATATTGAGGGCGTCTTTCACGCCGAAATCTCTAAAGAGCGGAATGCTGCGTTTGACAAGTTCTCCCCAAGGCGCGTCGCCCCAGTTGCCGCGCTCTGCGGAGGGCTTGAAGGCGAATTTTGCGGCGGGGTCGGCGCACGTCTGCCAGTCGGGCATATCGTTTTGCGCGTTGAATCTCACGTGCGATTCGGGCAGGCGGTAGTTGGGGAAGGGCGTTCCCGCGACTTCGTAGGCGGGGTGTATGCGCGAGAGCCAAGAGGCGTCGGAGAATAATTTGAGGTTTCTGTCTTCAAGACTGAAAATCATGCCGAATTTTCCGCTGTCTATGTGCGACATTCCGTCTTTGCCGAAATGCCAGACGAGCATTGCAAGCGTGTTTTTGCCGCGCTTGAGGTACGGGGCTATGTCCACTTCGTCGAAGAACGAACCTGTCGGGGTCGGCCCGCGCTTTAGCCCTCCTTCAAAAACGGCGAGCCTGCCGTTAATCCAGAGCCAGTATTTTGTGTCGGCGGCGATTTTTGCCTTTGCCGTCGGGAGTTCGCCGACGTTGAAATCCTTTCTGAACGCCGCCCAGCGGTTTGGGGCGTCGATGCCGTCGGCGTTCGGGGCAATCTATTTTGCCTGTTGCGCAAAGGCAGCTGCCGTCGCAAATGCGAACGCGAGTGCCGCCGATATTTTCATTGTAATTTTTCCCAATGCCATATTTATACAGATTGAGCGAGTTTTGTATATGTTGCTTTCCGCCGATTTTCGTTCGCACGAACTCGGCAGTGAATATTTGGGGTATTGTAATTTTCATTCGCGCCGTTGCGAGAAAAAAATGCGCTGTGAACAAAAAATCGGCTCGAGGAAAGTCCCCGAGCCGATTTTTTGCATGCCGCGCGCGTCGGCGTCTGTTAATTGCCGCCGAGCCTTGTCCTATACACCGCATTGCCGACTTCGCGCAGAACTTCGACCATCTCGGCGTACGGAGTATCGCAGATGTCGGTAAAGCCCACGTTGAAGTTTTCGCCGTCGAAGCGTCCCGTAGTTGCCTGATCGGAAAATTGGTGCCAGTGCGTGCCTACTATCGACGGGTTTTCGAGCGCGTCGACAACGTAGCGTTTGTATGCCTTGGCGCGTTCGGCTTGGTTTGCCGTAAACACAAGCGAAGTGTGGAATTTTCCCGTGTCGGAAGTCGAGCCGAAGTGGAATTCGCCTATGATTACGGGCTTGTCGATGCCCGCGGGAAGCCCGATGGTGTCCATTCTGTAGCGGTAGCGGTTGAAGCTGAGAACGTCGCAATACTTTGCGGCTATCGAAATGATTGCTATGTTGTGGTCGGAGAAACGGCAGCCCATATACAGGAGATTTGGGTCGAACTTTTTGATTTCGTCCCTGATTGTGGAAAAATATTTTTCCACGACTTTCAGACTAAACGCCTCCAAATCCGCCGCCTGAGCGTATTTTGGAACTTCGGTAGACTCCAGCACGGCGCGCCAGTTGGCATAATTTGCGCGCCACTCCTTGTTGAGGGCGGAAATGTCGCCGTATTTTGCCTTCAGGTCTTCTACAAACGCTTTCTTGCCGAAAAATTTTGCGGGAGAGCCGAGGACAAGCTTTGCCAAATGTCCGTTCCTGCCCCATCTGTGCTCGTTGTCGACAAACAATCCCGCGCACCACGGATTGGAAAATTCCGCCTTGCGTGCCTGCAAAACGCCGCGCAGATACGCCGCAAACGCGGGGTCGAAGGGGTCGCAAATGCCCCACCAGTCGCCGCGGCTGCCGGTGAACATAGGCCCGCGCGTCTCGATTCTTTCAATGAAGGGCGTTTTGTTTTGTCCGCGTATGAGTTTGTCGGAGGAGTTGGCAATGGTGTTCAGTCCCCAGCTGTGAAGGCGGCGGTGCGAGATGTCGGCGTAGGCGTTGCGCCAGTTGGCGCCGTATTTGCGCATGAGGTTTGCGGCTGAAAAATCATAGGTGCGCTTTATTCCCTCCTGAACGTAGTAGGGCGCGAGCAGTTCGTCGTTCGTGGAGTAAAATTGCGCGAAAACGTCGCCGGCGTCGGGGAGATTTTCAAAGTAGTTGTCGCGCCCGTCAAGCGGCGTCACCCCCGACGACGGCGAGACGCGCACGACTCCGTGCGACCAGAACAAATGCCCTTCGGGGTCTACCAGCCACCATTTTCCACCGTATTTTTGCGTTCTGAAACGCCCCGTTGCCTCCAGCTTTACGCCGAGCCAACCGCCGAATTTGTCGCGGTTGGCGGGGGCGGGGTGTGCGCGCAGGTCGGCTTCTTCCTCCGCTTTTTGCCTTGCCAAGTCGGCGTCGGAAAGCACTTTGTTTTTCCAGTTCTTGAATTTGAATTGACCGTATTTGTCGATGAACGGGAAAAACTCTTCGGGCGACATTGAATAGTAGTCGGGCAGCTTTTTCTTGGATGTGTCGAGCGCGGTTATTTTCGAAATTCTGATGTCGGGAATTTTCGACATCGGCGCGGTTGTGGAAAAACGGCAAAACGAGATTGCCGACACTTTTGCCATATCGCCGTTTGCGGTTCTGTCGCCGCGCAAAAACGGGTCGTTGCGCATAAGCTTCATTTGCCCGAGAATTTTCGGGTGCGCCAGCTTCGGGTAGCCCTCTATTACAATGCGCTTTTCCTTCCCGCCTATCAGCGCCGACATTCCGCGGTTTTGCTCGCGCGCCTGCGTGCGCGAGGCGTCGAAGAAATCTACGCTCAGCATTGACGAGTATTCGCCGTCGGCGTTTTCGTATTCTATTTCGATATCCGTATTGTTTGAAAGGTCGAAGTTGCCGACGATTCTAAACGCCTGCGGAAGCTTTATTCTTCCGAGCCCGTCGCGCGGGGCGGGGGTATTGCCGTTTGCTGGGTTTCTGCCGATTAGAACCTTATCGGCTGGTGTTGATGTGTCGAAGAGCACGATATTTTCTGCGCAAAGCGCGGACGCGAACGCCGCCGTGCCGACTGCGATGTAAAAATAAGCATTCCTCATAAAAAGCATTCCTTTGTTTTCGGGTTGACTGAAACCGATTTTAAAACCGTTTTCGCTTTTGCTCAATGAAAAAAATAGCCCGTTTTGTGAAAAACGGACTTTTTTGATTTTTGTTTTTGCGGCGGATTTTTTGCCGCCTGTGCGGTTTATTTAGATGCGAAAACGGGCTTGCCGAATTTCGAGTCGGCGAACTTGATGTACTGGAGCCAGTCGTAGAGGAGAATGTTGTGCCCGCCTATTCTGATGTGGTGTCCGACATCGCCGCAGAAAGGGGTCTCGACTTTCATATCGGAGAATTTCGGCGTGTTTGTTGCGCCGAAGAGCTTGTAGATTTTGCACGCCTGTTCGAGGGAGAGGAATTCGCCCTCGGGGTCGCACCAATAATCGTCTGTGGCGCTTGCAACGTAGAGGGCGCGCGGGGCTATGCAGGCGAGGAAATGCTGCTGGTCTATGGGCATTGTCTCGATGTTGTCAACGTATTTTTTCAGCTCGGGCGAATACCATCTTGTGGAGTTTTCAACGGCAATTTTCGCCGTTCCGCCGAAGTTGCGCCTGTTCATTCGCGCCCCGAGAATGCACGACGAATTTGAAATCACAATCTTGAAGCGCCCGCGTAGAGCGCCGCC
>DAVZIV010000034.1:0-9019 GCA_052273125.1 Candidatus Merdousia sp.
TCTCGGGCATCATTGACTCGCGTTTGCATACGCAAACCGTCTCGCCCACTCGCTTACGCTCGGGGTCTTTTTTGCTTCGCAAAAAATCTCATTCGTGCTTCGCTTGAATTTGGTTTGTTCGGGTGGTCTGTACTAAAGTACTATCCCACCGCTCACAAACGCAAGTCCTGCCTCGAGCCTCGCGCGGGCGCTGGAGCGCCACGCCATTGAAGGGGCTACCCGCCCCTTACGGCATTTTGCATTCGCAAAATATGCCTATCCCCATTTTAGTTTTGTGATATTTACTGACAAAGTGGCGGGAATTTTTTGCGGTAGCAAAAAATCGCCACGCCACAGGAACGAAACCCGCCGAGCGGGTTAGAGGGAGAGAATGTAGTTTTGGAGATCGCGGAGGTCTTCGTCGGAGAGTTTGGAAGTTTCGCCGTGCTTGTCTTGGGTGTTGAATTTTTTGAGCATATCAAAGATGGTGCGGGCGCGGCCGTCATAGAGATAGGGGGCGGTGCGCCAAACTTCGCGCAGAGTGGGAGTGTCGAATTTTTTGCCCTTGTATTCGTCAAGACCGGAGCCGACATCGTGCATCTTCATATCGGTAAAATATTCGCCCTTGTGGCAGACATCGCACTTGGCATCGTGAAAGAGGAATTCGCCCTTGAGCGCCGACTCGGAAAGCGAACCGTCCGGCTCGAGATACGGGCTGGGAATGGGTCTGAGACTTGAAAGATACTTGTCAATGGCGACAGCGTCGCGCTCGGGGCGGCGCGTGAATTGGATGAAACGAATGCCCTTGCGCACGGCAATGGGGGCGTCCTTTCTAATGCCAGTAATCATAGACGGCGGCGTGAAGTGGGAAAAGAGCATAGACTTCGATTGCTTAGGGTTGCCGATACCGTCGTTGAGCAAGTCCCAGTTGAGGGCGTCGGAACGCACTTCGGTGTGGCAGGTTATGCAGGAGAGCCACTTTTGGAAACAGAGGGAGGCGTCGTGATAGTAGAGGTCTCCCTTGCGGACTTCGTTGAGTTTTTCGTTGCCGCCAATCGAGACTTTTTCAACGGCGTTTGTCTTGATGTCCACGGAGTTGAGAGTGTCGGAATAATACATTCCCGCGTAGATTTTGCCGTTAAATTCGCAGAGATGGCGCGGGGCGAAACCGTCAAGGGCGACGCGGATTTTCAGACCCGAAAGGAAAGAGAGGTCGTTGCAGATTTCCTCGAAAACCTTGGCAGGCGACTCGCCCTTCGCATACGCGGCGGCGATTTTTTCGTGCATTTTTACGCGGTCGATAACGCAGATTTCGTGAGTGCCCGCCTGCGCGACGACAAGCTTTTTGCCGCCGTCGGCAACAATCACGCCATAGGGGTTCGCCGCGCCAAGCTCGATGTCGTCAATGAGGACAGTCGCCAAGAGCTTCCTTGCTGCAATGTCTATAATGCTGACGGCGTTGGTGTTAATCCAGCCGCGCTCGACCTGCGTTGTCGGGACGTTGAAACGCCCGACACTGTGGGTGATGTAGGCAAACTTGCCGTCGGGGGAAACCGCCGCTTCCTTTGCATTTATAGCTCCGTTTGGCAGGGCTATGGTTGCAAAAGTTTTCATATCGGCGGCATTTACCAAATTGACGGCGGAGGCTATGTTTTCCTCGTAAAGCCCGCCCTTTGATTCGGGCAGCTGATTGGCGACTACAAGCGTTTTTGAGTCGGGCGTCGCGGCGACGGAAAACGGGTCGCGCACGGCTTGGGCGTGCCCGACAATTTTAAGCGTAGCCAAATCGAGCTTCGCCACGGTGTTCTTGAATTGGTTGCAAAAATACGCATACTTTTGGTCGGGGGCTACGATAATCGCGCGCGGAAAATGCCCCGCGTCAATTTCGGCAAGAATCTTTCCGCTTTCCAAATCAATCTTGAACACTTTGCCGCGCTGCTGATAAAGCGTAGTGTAGGCTATTTTGCCCGAGGCGTCAACGGCGAGCCCGCTTGTAAAAGACGGTATATCAATCTTTTTTGCAACTTTGTTGTCTTTTATAACTACGACCGCCTTGCCCGTGCGCGCCGAAACCGCAATCTTGCCGCCCGCAGCCGCGAGAAAATCGGGCGAAAGATAGTACGCGCCGTAGTCGGGAATGTCGCCCCAAACTTCCCGCGTGGGCGAATTTTGAGCCGAAACGGGAAGAGCAGAGAACGTTAAAAGTGAAAGGCCTAACAAAAAATATTGTTTCATATGTAAATTTTCGGTGTCCGCTAAGAGACTGTCGCCTTTTTCGTTGAATAGTCAAATAAAAATTAAAAAAGAGTTGTAAAAATGCGGCGAGGGCGCATAGTGGACAAGTTGACAAAATGGAGTCTTTATAAAATGGCACTTACAAATTTCAAAAGTCAGATAATAGCCGATGTAGGCATAAGCACGGGCGACGAAGGCAAAGGCCGCCTCATATACGAAGTAATAGACGAGTTGAAGTCGGAAACTGGTCGCAAAGACATTGCGGCGGTCGTTATAAAGGTCAACGGCGGCGCAAATTCGGGACATACGGCAGGCGGCGTCAAGCTGAACCTGCTTCCCGCGGGCGTCATAGAAAAAGACGTCGAATTTTTGGCGATAGGCGCAGGCGTAGTCGCCGACCCGCGCAAATTCCTCTGGGAGGGCGCGCCTCTTGAAAAATTGGGCTACGACATATTTTCGCGACTCGTCATAGACGAGCGCACAATGGTCAGCGACATCAGCCACAGACTTTTGGACTTGGCGTTTGAAAACTACCGCGTAGACGTTCTCAAGGAAGAGCCGCGCGGCTCGACGGGCAGGGGCATTACCCCATCGTATGTGGACGAAGTGAGCCAGTTCCAGATTTGCTACGCGGATTTCCTCGGCTCCAAAGAGGCGTTCGCGCACAAGCTGGCGGCAAAACTCGACAGAGCCTGTCGCACCATAAAACACGTCTGCCGCGTGGGAGAGGAAAAATGGAACTCCTTCTTCGACGTTCTCACAAACGCAGAACTGAGGGCAAACGCCCAGACAATCAAAGACGGCGTATTTGCCGAATCCGATTTCGACTTCCGCAAATTTATGGGCAAAGTCCCCTACGAGCTCGACGTGGACGCCGTTGTTGACGAATACTGGAACGCGGGGCAAAAGCTCGCCGAAAACGTCGCCGACGTGCGCGAAATCTGCCTGAAGGCGCTTGCGCAGGGCAGGTACATTCTGGGCGAATACGGTCAGGCATTCTGGCTCGACAAGCGCCACGGTTTTGCGCCCAACGTAACGGCGTCGCATACGGGCGTTCCCGAATTTTTCGAGAGCGCGGGCATTCCCCTGCGCGAAGTCCACACGCTCGGCTGCTGCAAGGCGTACGACACCAAAGTCGGCACGCACGTCTTCCTCACCCAGATGAACGACGCCCACCCGCTCGCCCAAAAGCTCAAAAAGCTTGAATTCGGCACAAGCACGGGGCGCCAGCGTATGGTCGGCTGGTTCGACGCCGTCGAAAAGGGAGACGCCCTGCGCTTCGGCGGATATGCGGACATAGTCATCAACAAGCTCGACGCCCTTTCGTACGAAGGCGCATGGTGCGAGGGCGGCGAGCTTCTCGTCTGCACGGGCTACAAAGACGAATCGGGAAAAGTCTACCACGGCGTTCCCAGATGCGACGCCCTGCGCAAGACCCTCAAGCCAGTCTACGCACAGCTCAAGGGCTGGGGGCAGGACATCTCGGGTGTGCGCCATTTTGCGGATTTGCCCGAGGAGGCAAAGCGCTACGTTGCATTCTGCCTAAAGAGCATTACAGACGTTGCAAACCGCGACGGCGGCTTAAAGCAGCTGCCGAATTTACGATACATAGGCGTAGGTCCGATGCAGTCCCAAATAATAAAGGACATTCCGCCTACGGAGGAACTTTTGAAATTGGCCTAACATTTGACGGCGGGGGGAATCCCGCCCGAAAGTCGGGTCTAAGTTAAAGGGGCGGGGCTCGGGAAAGCTCCGCCGATTGTTGAAGATATGGCAAAAGAGTACAAATGCGTAAGATGCGGCAAGCCCGCAGTGGTGCACATAACCAAAATATCGGGCAACGAAAAGTTGACGTTGCATTTTTGCGAAGAGTGCGCAAAGAAGTTCGCCCTTGACGACCCGACCATTCCCACAAATCTCGACCCCGAAATAAAAAAGTTCGAGGACGCCGCGATGAAGAAAAAACTTCGCGGAATATGCCCGACGTGCGGCTCGATAGCCCAAGACCTCAAAAAGGGCGACAAGCCCGCGTGCGCCGACTGCTATTCGATAATGGACGACGCCTTTTTGGACGTGCTCACCCAAATGCACGGGGCAACTGTGCATACGGGTAAAAAGCCCAAATGCCACAACCCGAATATCGACACCACCGACATTTACCGCTACCGCCACGATTTCTTCGGCGGAGATTTCCTCAAGAATCTCGAAGACGTTGTAAATTCGGCTGTGGAATCGGTATCGCAGGCGCAAATTGCCGCGCAGAAAGCGCAGGGAACCCCCCCCGCAGGGCAAAAGCCAAAGGGCGCAAAAACGGAAAAAGTTTCCGCAGCGCCCGCCGGTTCGCCCGAAGACGAACGCGCGAGCCTCGAGGTCGAGCTCGCCTCGGCAATAGCGCAGGAGCGCTACGAAGACGCAGCCAAAATCAGGGACAAAATAAATTCGCTTTCAAGACCGCCAAATGCTTAAAAAGACAGACAGCCACCGTGAAAATTCGTCGATTCTCCTCTCCTCGAGAATCCGTTTGGCGCGCAACCTAAAGGGCAAGAAATTCACCCCGTGCGCAAACTCGCGCCAGCTTGAAGACATCTACCAAACCTGCGTAGACGGGCTTTCAAAAGTGTCGCGGCTCAAGGACGCCCGCGAATACAATATGGCTGCCGTTTCGGAGCTTGACCGCGAATTTTTGGCGGAGACGCGCGCCATAAGCAAAGAGCTTGACACTTCGGCTCTCGGGCGCGGGGCGTTCGTCTTACCCGACGGGCTTACAAGCGTTTTCATCAACGAGGAAGACCACATAAGAATACAACTCATGGGCGGCGGCGCAACGCTGCTTTCCCTGTACAAAAAGGCTTCGGCGCTCGACGACGAAATAGAAAAGCGCCTCGAGTTCGCATTCAGCGCCGATATGGGCTACATAACTTCCTGCCCCACAAACATGGGCACGGGAATGAGAGCCTCCGTAATGCTGCACTTGCCCGTGCTTTCCATAACAAACGACGTCGAAAAAATCGTCCGCGCCGTCAACCAAATGGGCATGGTTATCCGCGGGGCAAACGGCGAGGGCAGCGATTCTGTCAACTCGTACTTCCAGCTTTCAAACCAGCAGACGCTCGGGGTTTCGGAGGCCGATATTGTCGAAAAAATCAAAACTTTTTGCAAAAAAATCTGTCAGTTTGAATCGGACGCCAGATACAAAATGCTCGAGGACGAGCCTCTGGTTCTCGCCGACAAATTCCTCAGGGCGAGGTCTGCGCTTTCTTCGTGCAAACTCATAGACACGCAGGAGGCGCTCTCCCTGATTTCGGTAATGAGGCTTGCCGCCGATATGAATTTGATGGATACCGACGCAGGCGCATTGGCGCGGCTCGACAAACTCGCCCTCGACATCAAGCCCGCGCATCTGTGCAAACTCTTCGACATCAAGCCCGACGACGGCGCGCGCCGCGACGCAGTCCGCGCCGAATATCTCAACGCCGAAATATCGAAGCTTCCCGAATTTAAATTGGCGGGCATTTAATCCGATAGTAAAAAGAATATGCAACCATTTACGCAAAGGGCGCAGCTTGTGCTTGTCAACGCACGCAAGGCGGCGCTGAGTCTGAAAAACAACTATATTGGCACCGAACACCTGCTTTTGGGCATTCTGATGCTCGGGCAGGGCGTTGCCGTCAACGTGCTCAGGCGGCTCGGTCTTTCCATAGACGGCACAATAAACGAAATCCGCCAAAAAATTGAGGGCACTGCCGAAGACATAGACGCCAACGACATTCCCTACACGCCGCGCGCCAAAAAGGCGCTTGTGTTCGCTTCCAACGAGGCTACCAGACTGGGGCACAACTACATAGGCACGGAGCACCTGCTTCTGGCGGTTCTTCGCGTCGGCGACGGTTTTGCCTTTGAATACTTGAGGGCAAAAGACATAGACCACGCAAAGTGCCTCAACCTGATAATGCGCGAGCTCTCCGTGGACTTTGTCGGCGACAATCCGGATACGCCCGAAGACGCATCGGCGCAACAGCAGGATTTCGAGCAGGACGAAGACGCCCAACAGCCGCGTTCCAACCGCCAAAACACGGCGCTTGCCGCCTACGGGCGCGACCTCACCGAACTTGCCAAGCGCGGCGAACTCGATCCCGTCATTGGCCGCGCCGACGAAATTATGCGCGTAATCCAAATCTTGTGCCGCCGCCGCAAAAACAATCCCGTTTTAATAGGCGAGGCGGGCGTCGGCAAAACAGCCATTGTAGAGGGGCTTGCTCAGGAGATTGCAAACGGAACTGTTCCGGAAATTCTCGCCGACAAGCGCGTGGTGTCGCTGGATATGACACTTATGGTCGCGGGCGCAAAATACCGCGGGCAGTTTGAAGAGCGCATAAAACAGCTTCTAAACGAGGTCGAAAAAGACCGCAACGTAATACTTTTCATAGACGAGCTCCACACAATAGTGGGCGCGGGCGCCGCCGAGGGGGCAATGGACGCCTCCAACATCTTCAAGCCCGCCCTATCGCGCGGTACGCTGCAATGCATAGGCGCAACCACGCTTGCCGAATACAGAAAATTCATAGAAAAGGACAGCGCCCTCGACAGGCGCTTCCAGAGCGTAAAAGTCAACGAGCCCTTCGTTGAGGATTCCGTAAAAATCCTCCAAGGCCTGCGCGCCAACTACCAAAAGCACCACAGCTGCGTCTATACCGACGAAGCCATTGTAGAGGCCGTCAAACTTTCGAGCCGCTACATAACAAGCAGATTCCTGCCCGACAAGGCAATAGACGTAATCGACGAGGCAGGCGCGCGCGCCCGCATAAAAATGATTGAGCGCCCGAAGGAAGTCTCGGAAATTTCGGACAAAATCCAGACGCTTAAAACCGCCAGAGACGAAGCCATAAAAGCGCAGCGCTTTGAAGACGCCGCCGCCGCGCGCGACGAAATAAAAAAGCTTGAATCCCAGCGCGGCGACATAGTTTCGGCTTGGCAGAAGACGCTCAAGGGCAAAACCGCAACCGTAGACGTAGACGACATCTACGCCGTGGTCTCTTCGTGGACGGGCATACCGCTTACGCGCATGCAGGCGCAGGATTCCAAGAAGCTTCTCGAGCTTGAAAAGTATTTGCAGGCAAACGTAATAGGTCAGGACGAAGCCGTTTCCGTAGTGGCGCGCGCATTGCGCCGCTCGCGGGCTTCGCTGAAAGACCCCAGACGCCCGATTGGCTCGTTCCTCTTTCTCGGTCCGACTGGCGTCGGCAAAACGTATTTGGCTAAAATGCTCGCAGAGCAGATGTTCGGCAATCAGGACGCCCTCATTCAAATAGATATGTCCGAATATATGGAGAAATTCTCAATCTCCAGACTAATCGGCTCGCCCCCGGGGTACGTCGGGCACGAAGACGGCGGGCAGCTCACCGAGCAGGTCAGACGCCGCCCCTACAGCGTAATTCTTTTCGACGAAATCGAAAAGGCGCATCCGGACGTGGCGCAGATTCTGCTTCAGGTTCTCGAAGACGGCAGGCTTACGGACAGCCTCGGCAGAACGGTCGATTTCCGCAACACGATAATAATACTCACAAGCAACGTGGGCGCGGACATCTTGCAGAAGAAGTCGTTTATGGGCTTCGGCGCAGACGACGGGTCCGACTTCGAGCACGTCAAACAGCGCGTCTTCGACGAAATGAAGAAGTCGTTCCGCCCCCGAATTTCTCAACAGAATAAGCGATATTGTACTTTTCAGAAGCCTCGACAAGGATTCCACGCGCAAGATTGTTGCTCTTGAGCTGAAGAAACTCGAGGAGCGCCTCAAGGAAAAGTCTATGGGGCTTTTCGCTCGACGACGGCGCTATAGATTTTCTCATCTCCAAAGGCTGGGACGAAAAGTACGGCGCGCGCCCGCTCAAGCGCGCAATAGAGCGCGAGCTTGAAGACCCTCTTGCGGAGGAAATCCTCAAAGGCACAATTTCCGAGGGGCGCGGCGTTGTGAAAGTCGCCTGCGAAAACGGCAAACTCGTGTTCTCCCAAAAATCGCAGCGGCGCAAAACCGCGGCTCAAAAACACTAAGGCGCGCGATGGACGGCGTAAAACTTTCCGACATAACCGCGTATCTCGACGCGTATTTCGACATTGCAAACTTTCCCGACTTCGGCGGCGCACACAACGGGTTGCAGTTTGAAAATTCGGGCAGGGTGCGCAAGGTGGCGTGCGCGGTTGACGCGGGGTTGCGCGAAATAGAGGCGGCGGCACAGTCGGGCGCGGATTTGCTCGTTGTCCACCACGGTCTCTACTGGGACATTCCCGTTCCCGTGGTCGCGCACAACTACAAAAAAATAAAGACGCTTGTCCAAGCCGACATAGCCGTCTACGCAATGCACCTGCCGCTCGACGCCCACCCGAAAATCGGCAACAACGCCCTAATAGCCGACGCGCTCGGCTTGAAGGTTGTCGGGCGCTGCTTTCCGCACGAGGGGCACGACATCGGAGCAATGGTCGAGCCGCCCAAAGGGGGCAGGGCGGAGCTTGAAAAACGCCTGCAAAAAATTTTTCCGCAAACATACAAGGCGTGCGCGTTCGGCTCGGAAAATCCCGAAAAAATCGCGGTGTGCTCGGGGTCTTGCGGCGACGTTGTTCCGTTTCTGAAGTCCGTCGGCACGGATACCCTGATATGCGGCGAGCTGCGCCAGCGCCACTACGTTATGGCGCAGGAAATGGGGCTTAACCTCTATCCGTGCGGGCACTGTGCAACGGAGCGTTTCGGTGCTGAGGCTCTCGGCAAAATGGTCGGCGAAAAATTCGCCCTGCCGTGCTCTTTTATAAAAAG
>DAVZIV010000035.1:0-8969 GCA_052273125.1 Candidatus Merdousia sp.
CGCAAGAGCCCCAATGATGCCAAAAGGTAAAAAAATGAGCTTGAAAAACAAAAACTACAGACCCGAAACCTTGGCGCTTCACGCAGGTCAGGAACCCGACCCCACAACCCTCGCCCGCGCAGTCCCCGTCTACAGAACGACGGCGTTCAACTTCAAAAGCGCCCAGCACGGCGCCGACCTCTTCGCCCTCAAAACCCCGGGCAACATTTACGCGCGTCTTATGAACCCCACCAACGACGTGTTGGAAAAACGTCTGGCGGCTCTCGAAGGCGGCAAGGGCGCGCTGACGCTTTCCTCGGGCACGGCGGCGATAGCCTTTGCAATAACGAACATTCTCCGCGCCGGCGACGAGCTTGTTGCGGCGAACAACCTCTACGGCGGCACTTACGTTCAGTTTAACTCCATTCTGCCTCAGTTCGGCATCAAGGCGCACTTCACAAAGGTCAACGATTTTGCCGAAGTCCGCGCGGCGATAAACGAGCACACAAGGGCAATCTATATAGAAACCGTCGGCAACCCCGTTCTGGACGTAGCCGACATCGAGGACTATGCGAAAGTGGCAAAGGAATACCACCTGCCGCTGATTGTCGATTCCACATTCACGCCGCCTACGCTCATACGCTCGATAGACTACGGCGCAAACATCGTCATACACTCGCTTTCAAAATGGATTGGCGGACACGGTACGGGCATCGGCGGCGCGGTCATAGACGCGGGCAATTTCGACTGGACGGACAAGAAATTCGCCCTCTACAACGAACCAGACGGCGGCTACCACGGTCTGCGCTTTGCCCACGACTTGGGCGAACTCAACCCGCTGGCGTTTATCCTGCGCCTGCGCACGGTCGGTCTGCGCAACGTCGGTCCGACGCTCTCGCCCGACTCCGCGTGGATATTCCTGCAGGGTCTGCAAAGCCTGCCGCTGAGAATAGCCCGCCACAGCGAAAACGCCCTTGAAGTTGCAAAATTCCTCAAGGCGCACAAGTCGGTTTCATGGGTTCGCTACCCCGGGCTGCCCGACGACCCCAGCTATCCGCTCGCGCAAAAGTACCTCAAGCGCGGCTTCGGCGGAATGGTTGTATTCGGCGTCAGAGGCGGATACGATGCAGCCGTGAAGATTGTCGACAACATTTCGCTCTTCAGCAACCTCGCAAACGTCGGCGACTCGAAGAGCCTGATTTTGCACCCCTCCAGCACGTCCCACTCGCAGCTTAGCCCCGAGCAGCAGGCCTCCAGCGGTCTGACGCCCGAGCTAATAAGACTGTCCGTCGGCTTGGAAAACATCGACGACATCAAAGAGGCACTCGACGAAGTTCTCTAAGGACTTATGGACGGATATTTCACGTTCGTCGGCGCGGGCAGACCCTACGCTAAAGCCCGCCCCTCCGCCGAAACCGCCGAGTTTCTGCGCGGCTTCGATCCCGAATTCATAGTTCGGCAGAAGCGCGCACTTTCGGCGGCAATCGGCGGCGATTCGCGCGCCTTTGACGAAGTGCGCCAGACGCGTAGGGTCTCGACGCACGACCTATCGTCGGTTGACGTTTCAGACATTTTCATACCGCGAAACTCGGCAGGCGGCGAGTTGCGCCTGCGCGTATACCGTCCCAAAAGCGGCGCAGTCAAAGGTCTGCTGTTGTACCTCCACGGCGGCGGCTGGTCGATAAACAGTCCCGAAAATTGCGAGCGCGTCTGCCGCGATTTCGCCGAAAAAGACGGCTTTGTCGTCGCCGCGCCCGACTACCTTCTCGCGCCCGAATTTCCCTACCCCGCAGGCAATGACGACGCAAAGACCGCCTACGCCTACCTTGCCGAAACCGCCGCGAAATTCGGCGCCAACGCCTCCGACATATTCCTTGCAGGCGACAGCGCAGGCGGTCATATGGCGCTGTACTTGGCGCTCGAGCTGCGCGGCGACAACGCCGTTGCGGCAAAGCCCGCGGGCGTGGTTGCATTCTACCCTGCGCTTGATTTGTTGGATACTTCGCGCGAATCGTTCGGGCTTTTCGGCAACGGCTACGCCCTCAACGACGAGCTTATGAAGCTGTACATCAAAGCGTGCGCCCCTACGGAAACGGAATTGCGCAAAGCTTCGCTGTTTAACAAGAATTTGGCGGGGCTGCCGCCCGTTCTGATTGTGGCTGGCGAATGCGACATTCTCCGTCAGGAGGCGGAGGAGTTCCACCAAAAGCTCTCCGACGCGGGCGTGAAAGCGCGCTACGTCTGCATAGAGGGCGCGGTGCATATGTTCATAACAAAGGACGGAATGGAACACGCCTACGCGAAGGCATTTGCGGAAGCCGCGGAATTTTTCGCGCGCGCAAAGGTTGCAAAATAGGCAAAGTCGGGGTAATCCGAAAAAACAGAATTAAAAAATCGGGAGGGTCGGTTATCCTCAAACCGAACCTCCCGTTTTTTTACCCCCGCCCGACTGCAAAATTCATTCGGGCGGCGCGGCGTCAGTAGAGAGTTTTATAGAAGCGCGCCACGCGTTTTGTTATGGAAGTCAGCGCCTGTGCGGGCGTAATGCCCAATCGGTTGCAATACTGTTCTATTGTGATTTCAAGACCGTCGCTTTCGCCGACAATTACGGCTTCGTCGCCAAGCTCTATTTCGTCGAAGTCGGTTACGTCTATGGCGGCTTGGTCCATCGACACCCTGCCGATTACGTCGGCTTTCCGCCCGCGGATAATGACAGACATTTTCTTGCTTGCCTCGCGCGGAATGCCGTCGCCGTAACCTACGGAAAGCAGGGCAACGCGCGAATCGCGGTCGAGCGTGTAGGTTTTCGAGTACCCGACCGTCGCGCCCTTGGGCAGATATTTTATCTGGCTGACGGACGTTCTGAAAGTGAGCACGTGCTCGGGCTCAAAGCCGTGCAGAATCGAATTTTCGGCGGGGCGCATTCCGAAGAGCACAAGCCCCGCGCGCAAAGCCTTGTCGAATTCGACAGGCAGGGCGGAAGTGTCGCAAATGTCGCTGTGGTGAATGTACACGCCGCTGTTCTTGCCCAATTTTTCCGCGGCGAACTTCAAAAACTCGGCGTCGGGAATTGCGCCTTCGTTGGGCGCGCCCGTCCCCGTGCCCGCAAGGCAGAACGCCTCGAGCTTGAGGTGTTTTGATTTGTCCAGCATATCGAGCATTTCCACAGCCTGCCCGCGCGACGGAATTGAATCGCGCGCCACGGGAAGTTTCATATGCACTGGAAAAACCATGCCGAGTTTGCGCGCGGCGCCCTCAAAGCGCACAAGCTCCTCGACGCCCGCCAGAACGGGCGTGATGTCGTTTTCAAGATAGATGGGCTCTTCGTCGGGGAGCGACGCGCTCAGAACTATGATTTTCCAGCCCATTCCCACCTCGCGGACTTTCACGCCCTCGGAAATGTTGGTCACGGCAAAGGCGTCGGCGCCGCTTAGCATAAGGCGCACGACTGCCGCCTCGACGCCGTAGCCGAACGCGTCCGCCGAAACCAGCGCAATATAGCCGCGCGACTTGGGCATAAAATACCTGAGCTTGCCCAGATTTCTCTCAAGGGCGCAGAGGTCTATTCTGACCGAACATCTTAAATGTGTGCTTGAGCCTTCCATTTTGCATACTCTCTTTCGGTAAGCGGCGCGGCGTCGGGGGTGTCCGAGCATTCGCGCGCCAATTCGGGGTGTTTTAAAAGCGTTTGGGCGATTTCCGCGGCGGACATTTCGAGCATTTCAAAGCCCGCAAGCGCCGCGTCCGTCTTTTGACGCTGGCGCAGGGTGAAGCGCTTCGGTAGGGCGAGCGCCGAAATTTCGTCTGCGGGAATTTCGCGCAAAAGTTTTACGCCGCCGCCGAAATTCAGAATGTTTGCGTATCCCCTGCGCGACTGCGTGAAAAGGCTGAACTCCCCGCCGATTTTTTCCGATAGCGCAAAGGCTGCAACCTCCATACAGTTGAACTCGAACATCTTGGCGGCGTTGAATATTGAGGCTACGGAAAGCCCGACCGACGCCGTGCGCGTGCCCAGCACCGAACCCGTGCCCGTGCACAGAACGAACGCGCCTATGTTTGCAAGCTCGCCGCCCGCGCATTCGGCAAAAGTCCGAAAGAAATCCTCCATTGCCTTGCCGCCGTCGCGCGCCGCGGCTACGGCGCCGCCCTTGACAAGCGCCATTTTCATTGATTCGCCTGTGGCGTCGACTATCAAAATTTCGGAAAAATCGGTTATGCTCATTTTAAAATCTCTTTCTCAATGTTTTCGGGGCAATGCCGAGTTCCTCCCTGTATTTTGCCACGGTGCGGCGCGCGGCGACAAACCCCATGGCGGCGAGGGCGCGGCTGATTTTTTCGTCGCTAAGCGGCGACTGCGGGTCTTCCGCGGCGACAATATCCCTGATTTTTTCCTTCACTGTGCTTGACGATACACCCGCTCCCGAGTCGTTTTCAAGCCCCGATGTGAAAAAGTTTTTAAACTCCACAACGCCGAACGGGGTGTCGGCGCACTTTCCCGAGATTGCGCGCCCGACCGTGGTTGCGTGAAGCCCGACATCGTCGGCTATGTCTTGGCGCGTCATCGGCAGAAGCGTTCCGTCTTCAAAAAAACGCCGCTGGCGCAAAAGTATTGCCTTGGCTATTCTAAGAAGCGTTGTCTGGCGCTGGTGCACGGCGTCGATTAGCGATTTTGCGTCGCGGATTTTCTCCCTGACGTACGACTGCGCCTCGGAATCGAGCCCGCCCGAGGCAACCATTTGGCGGTAGTCGGAATTTATTTTAAGCTTGGGAATGTAGCTGTTGGTAAGGCGCACGTCCCAGACGCCGCCGTTTTTAAAGTACTCAACGTCGGGAATCAAAAGTTCGGGTTCTTCGTCGGCGTAGTCGGCGGCGGGCGAAGTGCTAAGCTTTGCAATTTCCTCTATGGCGTTTTCGACGTCCTCGACGCTGCGGCACTGCAGCTGCGCGATTTTGTCGACACGGCGCTTGAGCAGAAGCCCGTAATTGTCCTCGAGAATGCGGTAGGCGAGCGTTCCCGACATTCCCTTCTGCGCGAGCTGAATCATAAAGCATTCGCGCAAACTCCGCGCCCCGACGCCCGAAGGCGGGCTTGATTGCAGCATATCCAGCGCCGACTGCGCCTCTTCGGCGGAAAAACCCGCCGCGCCCGCCTCGGCGAGAATGTCCACGGGCAGGAAGCCGCGCGAGTCGAGATTTTCCACGAGAAATTTGAACGCATCGGCGACGCGCCCCGAGGGGGCGTCCATTCGCGCCTCGTTTATCAAATCCTCTCCCAAACGCGGCTTGTCGGTCTGCGAATTTAAAAGGAAGTCCCGCTTTGCCTGTTCGGCAACGGCGTCCGACTTTGGCGAAGAGTAGGAAACATCGTCGAAATCCTCCCCTGCAAAATCGGGATTTTCACCGACGCTCTCGGGGCGTTCGGCGGCGTCCGATTCGTCTACCTCCAAGAGCGGGTTTGTGTTGAGCTGGGTCTCTATGTACCTGCCCAGCT
Organism: Candidatus Merdousia sp.; assembly: GCA_052273125.1. Taxonomy (GTDB): domain Bacteria; phylum Verrucomicrobiota; class Verrucomicrobiia; order Opitutales; family Intestinicryptomonadaceae; genus Merdousia. The sequence goes on from DAVZIV010000035.1 coordinate 5,471, forward strand.
CGAGAACGGGCTTTTGCAAAATTTCAAGACTGCGCTTCTGGGCGGGGGTCAGATTTAACCCCTGCTCTATGCGTTGCGAATTTTGCAGACCGTTTTCCATATTCTTTCAAAATTTTTACGCTACTTTTTTGGCATATTTTTTCAAGAATAAAGCAATACGGCCGCCAAAAATCCGCGCGAGAATAAAAGCGCAAAACGCGCCGCCGCATTGCGCGGCACGCCCCAGCGCAAAAACATTTGGCACTACGCAAAAACATCCGATATTTTCTTGTAATAGCAAAAGTTAAATGTTTAATATAGCCAACCAAGCCATAAGAGGCTATGACAAAAAAGAAGGTATCAAAACGCGCAAAAAAACAGAAGACCGACTTCGCCGCAACAATGGAATACGGCGACGACGGGCTTGCTGTATCGATTTTTAAGGATATAGACAAGTTTTCGTCAATGTCGCCGGACTTCGACAGCGGCGGCGTATACTGCGACATCAACGGTGACGAATGCCAAATTTCGTGGGACGAGCTTCGGGACGCAACAGGCTTAATCAATGGCTCGGCGGCTCCGACCGAATACTTCGACTTGTACGTAGACGAAGACGGGGAAATTCAGGCGTACCGCTAAAATTTCGCGCCGCACTTGCCGCATTTCGAGCAGCCGTTGCATATCGGTCGGCTTCCGCATTCGGTACACTGCGCGCCGAAAAACGGCTCGTAGGCGGCGGGGGCGGCGAAGCCGAATTCGGCTTGGCGCGGCGGAAATTCCAGCTTGTACTCGAAGCTCCGCCCCTCGTGGTTAAAACCCGATTTGTACGCCATTTTGCTCTGCAGGCGCTTGTCTGGCATATGGTAGATTTTGCCGTTTCGCTCGAAGCGGCTTCCCGTTTCAATCAGGCAAAACGCGGTGTCGGCGGCGACGCACTCGCGGTAGAGTTTTTCGACCCATTCGCACTTGAGCACGCGCGAACCGTCGTAGTTCTCGCCTCCCGCGACAACGCGCTCTATTTTCCCCGAAGCCAAATATTTTGCAAGGGAAACCTCCCCTATAAACGGCGCGACCATCACGCCCCTGTGCTTGAACGGCAGCTCGAGCAGCAGCGGCAAACGTTCGTCGGCGCGGATTTGGTTTTCGGCGGTGACGTTGAAAAATACGTTCTCCCAGCCGTCGCCCCAGTTTTTCGGCAGGTGTTCGGCGACGCGCTCGGGGCGCTTGGTAAGCAGATAGAATACGACATCGCGGCGGCGCGAAATGATGTCCCACGCCTCGCCGCGCCACGCGTCCGCCTCCTCCACGAAAAAGTCGGAAGTCATGCAGACGCGCAGCGTCTCGCCGCTGCGGACCTTGTATTCTCCCGAGGCGTCGCGCTGGAGCGGATAGTCGAAATTGTTTTTCACGCGGAAGACGCGCGCGGGATTGATGTTGCGCGTTCGGTCGAGAAAATACATGTAGCAGTTTTCGCACCCCTCGCTTTTCTTTGTGCAGCCGTGCCACGGATTCCAAATATCGTGCATGATGTCTAAATTATATTGCCGTTAAAAACGTCGCCTAAAAAAATGAAAACGAACCCACTTTACACGCAATTTCGCGGCAGTCAACATTTCCGACGGAAGGCAAACGGAAATTTCTAAATAATGCTTGAAAACAAAAACAAACCCATAACAATGAAAGTCAAGTATTACACAACAATAGCCGCGCTCGCCGCATTTGCGTGCGCCGCACAGGCGGAAGCTGCAACAATCTACGGAAGCCTCGACGAAGCCGACGCCACGGAAATCAAAGCCGTCGGCGAAAATTCCGCCGTGGAACTCTACCCCAACGACTCCGCCCCGCAGTGGAAGCGTTCTTCAAGGACAACGACAACACCGTGCGCTCTCTGACTTCGGGAAATAAAGGGCAAATACACAGACGGCACCGACGGCTATTGGCTTGCAATCCCCGAACCCTCGACATACGCGGCAATCTTCGGCGCGGCGGCTCTCCGCAGAAGAAAATAGACAAGGCGTACCCCGCAAACAAAAGAGCCTTTCGGAAAAACCGAAAGGCTTTTTTTGTGCCCGAAATAAATCAGGAATTCATTCCGATATAAACGCCCGCGCCTATCACATAGGCAACGGACATCAAACCGAAAATTATGGCAAATACGCCGACTATCGCCCCGACAACCATTGAAGCCGACCCCGAAACCGCCATTGGCACCAAACTGCCCAACAAAAACGATATAATCGACGTTGCAATGGACATTCCCAACAGGCGGAAAAGCCTGCAGCGCGAAAAACATTTTTTGCAAACATCAACTTCCATACACGCCGAATTTGCGGCGGCACAACGAGTTTCCTTTAAATCGTCAATTTCCATAATACTTTCCTTTGTTTTTTGTTCGTCCGATTACGAACTCTTCTCGGAATGTATCGGAAATATAACTAAATTTCTTAACGTTGCAATAAAAGAAAACGCCGCCGCCAAACTAAAGGAAATCCCCCCTCTGCTAAACCGGCTCTTCGCCGTATTTGTTCGCACCTTTTGTCCCCGGTATGCAACACAAGACGATAACATAAATAAGTTGTCCTATCCCAAAAAATAAAAAACTAAGGAAAAACAACCAACAAAAATGCCCACTCGCATCAATGTCGTGCAAACGTTTTATGTTATTTAATATCCGAAGAACTATAAGCGGAACAAATGGTATAAACAGAGGTACCAGTATAAGATAAGCCGTATCGTAGGGTGCGTTTTTTATAAACTGCATTAAGAGAAGCATCACAAAGCTTAAAGTAAAAGAAATTACATTAAATGTAATATAAGATTCTCTATTTATTCTACCTTCAGGAGAAAAAGACCAAATAGAGCTTTTGGCTTTCGACGGATAATCAGGAATACGGACTGAATTTACCTGCGGGACTGGTATTTCATACATTTTTGCCTTAAGCGTTTCTATTTTTTCCGCAGCAGATTTGTACCCATTGTCAAAGGCAAGTTGATAACACTTTAGAGCCATTTGAATGTCTTTTGGCACGTAATAACCGAATTCATAACACATTCCCAGCCCGTAAAGCGAATAACAATGGTTTTCTTCGGCACATTCGCGCCAAATTTTAAATGCTCGTTCGTAGTTCTTATTATTCCAAGCATCAATACCCTGCAAATAACGCTCATCAACGGGAATTTTTTTATCTTTTACATCAGAACTATCTTCCATGTTTTCCATAATTTTCCAATCTTTTGCACACCATAAACTCGGTATCTATATAGAAATTCGCACAACAAGAAAATATCTTCCGCCAGAAATTCTAAAATTTTTCAAAAGTTTTAAAAAAAAATAAAAAATGGAGTACAACTGCCCTGACTCAGGAGGGAACAAGACATAAAATTACAGATTTTGATACAGTTATTCGAAAAAAGCACCAGTACCCACGTCTTTTCCGCAATGATTTTTGTGGAAAGACAAGGCGCAAAAAAACTGCGGGTCGTGGCGTACATTTGTACGCGAGAATCGCAGTTTTTTGCA